>JBBDNC010000029.1:0-7048 GCA_040877875.1 Balneolaceae bacterium
GCCGGACGGTCGGAGCCGGAGTCGTCGCCAAGATCCTGGATTGATCCATATCCGCCGGCTGGCGGATGTGAGCGTGGAGCGTGGCCGAATGACTTACTTAATGTGACTCGATTTAGATAGATATACTCAACAACTAAGATTTATTAACTGTGGCAACACAACAAAAAATTCGTATCAAGCTGAAATCATACGATCACAACCTGATCGATAAATCAGCGGAAAAAATCATACAGACCGTGAAGTCGACGGGTGCTGTGGTTTCAGGGCCGATTCCGTTACCTACCAAGAAAAATATCATCACCGTAAACCGGTCGGTACATGTGAATAAAAAATCCCGGGAACAATTTGAGTACCGGTCGCATAAACGACTGATCGATATTCTTTCAACCGGTTCGCAAACGGTGGATGCCCTGATGAAAATGGAGTTGCCCTCAGGTGTGGATGTGGAAATTAAAGTATAAGTACAAGTAATAAGCAGTTATCAGACGAATAAAACGACAGCGAGTTTAACATGAGCGGTTTAATTGGAAAAAAAGTTGGGATGACCAGTGTGTTTGACGATCTCGGAAGAAGTATTCCCGTTACAGTCGTCGAGGTGGACCCCGGTGTGATTACACAGATTAAAACGGAAGAATCAGACGGCTACAAGGCCGTACAGATTGCTGCGTTTGACAAGAAAAAAAGCCGGACTCCCAAATCCCTGCAAGGTCATTTTGAAAAAGCCGGCTGCGAACCCAAAAAAGCAGTCAGTGAATTTCGCGGGTACATACCCGAAGGACTGGAAGTAGGGGATATCCTGAACCTTGAAGATGTTTTTGAGGTGGGTGACAAGGTAGATGTAGTCGGAAAGTCAAAAGGACGTGGATTTACCGGTGTGATGAAACGCCACAATTTCAGAGGAGTGGGAGATGCTACCCATGGGCAGTCTGATGTAGCGAGATCCACCGGTTCTGTCGGTGCGGCCTCCGATCCGTCCCGGGTCTTCCGGGGACAGAAAATGGCCGGGCGGTCTGGCAATGAACGTGTGAAAGTACAGAATCTGAGTGTTGCCAAAATTTATGCCGATTCGAATACTCTTTTGATTACCGGATCTGTTCCGGGTCCCAGAGGAGGGATAGTGAAAATTTATAACAAATCATCGATTGACGCAGCCTGATGAAATTAACGATCTATAAAACCGACGGTAAAAGCAGCGGGAAGAAAGCGGACCTTAATGACGAAATTTTTAAGATCAAGCCGAATGAAACGCTGATATATGAGGATGTGCGTCGATTGCTGTCTAACAAACGACAGGGATCGGCAAACACGAAGGAACGGGGCGAAGTACACGGTGGCGGTCGTAAAGCCTATCGTCAAAAGGGGACTGGAATGGCCCGGCGAGGCTCTATCCGTTCTCCTCTTTTAAAAGGCGGGGGCACGGTTTTTGGCCCAAAGCCACGGGACTATAAGGTAAAAATGACGAAGAAGATGCGCCGAAATGCGCGCATATCGTCACTTTCCCTGAAAGCTACGGATAAGGCCATTACGATTGTTGAGGATTTTAGTTTTGATGAGCCTAAAACCAAAAATATTGTTGAATTACTCGAGTCTTTCAAATTAGGGGACAAGAAGGTTTTGATTCTCACACCAGGAGCAGATTCGGTGCTCTACAAATCAGCAAGTAATCTTCAAAATGTTGAAGTGCTTGAGGCTTCAAAACCAAATACGTATCAGATTCTGAATGCAGATGTTCTGTTGATTCAGAAAGGTGCGATCGAGGAATTGGAAAAGAGTGTATACCCTGTTAATTCTGAGGAAAATACTGAGGAGGCTGCCGCATGAGTGTTGTATTACAAAAACCATTGATCACAGAAAAACTGACCCGCCTGCAGGAAGAACATCAGCAATATGCTTTTAAGGTAGCCAAGGGGGCGACGAAACCCGAAATTAAACGAGCCATTGAAGAACGGTATCCGGACGTTACAGTAGGCCGGGTTAATACCATGATCGTGCCTTCCAAACCGAAAGGCCGCCACACCCGAAGTGGTTTTGTGAGTGGGAGAAGCAAGGTTTGGAAAAAAGCAATTGTAACATTGAAGGAAGGTGAAATTGATTTCTTCAGCGAAATCTAAAGGACATAGTTAATCATGCCAACAAAGAAGAAAAAACCAATTACTCCCGGACAGCGGCATCACATTGCGCCGGTATTTGACGATGTAACGGTCAGCAAACCCCTCAAGTCAAAAACGAAAGGTATTACTGGAAGCGGAGGCCGTAATAACCGGGGCCGGACGACCTCCAGGCATAAAGGGGGCGGACACAAGCGCAGATTTCGGGATGTAGATTTTAAAAGGGACAAAACCGGAATTCCCGGTAAAATCCAGACGATTGAATATGATCCGAACCGATCGGCAAGAATAGCCCTCGTAGCCTATGCCGATGGTGAACGAAGATATATTATCGCACCTGACAAGTTAAAAGTCGGCGATACAATCGTGAGCGGTGAACAGGCTCCGCCGGATACCGGCAATGCCATTCCGATGAAAAATATGCCTCCGGGCACGTTTATCCATAATGTGGAATTGGAACCCGGCAAGGGAGCACAACTTTGCAGGAGTGCCGGAACCGTCGCTCAGTTGGTAGCCAAGACGGATAAATATGCAACGGTGAAATTACCCTCCGGTGAAGTGAGAATGATTTTGAGTACCTGTTATGCGACTGTGGGAGCTACAAGCAATCCGGATCATTTTAATACGACTAAAGGCAAGGCAGGCCGAAACCGCTGGCTTGGAAACCGTCCGTATACCCGGGGGGTTGCGAAGAACCCGGTGGATCACCCGATGGGCGGGGGTGAAGGCAAGGCTTCGGGTGGACATCCCCGTTCCCCGTGGGGCCAGTCGGCCAAAGGGAAGAAAACCCGAAAACCGAAAAAACTGTCGTCACGATTTATTGTCAGAAAACGAAATACTAAAAAAGCTCAGTAATCGATTATGCCACGTTCACTAAAAAAAGGACCCTTTGTCTATTACAAGCTGCAGCGAAAAATTGATAAAATGAATCAAAGCGGCAGTAAAAAAGTAATCAAGACGTGGTCCAGAAGTTCTATGATCACACCGGACTTTGTAGGTTTGACCCTGGCCGTCCATAACGGAAGGCAGTTTACTCCGGTTTACATTACGGAGAATATGGTCGGACATAAATTAGGCGAATTTTCACCCACGAGGACTTTCCGTGGACACCCACTTAAAAAAGCGGCCTCTAAAACGACCGCCAAGCCTGCTGCGAAAAGTTAAATAATTGAAGAACCGAGATATCATGGATACACCTAATTTTGAAGCGAAAGCCGTTCAGCGACATCTGAGAAAGTCTCCCCGTAAACTCAGACTGGTAGCGGATGCCGTACGGGGCAAGCCTGTTGACAAAGCGTTAAAGCAGCTTGAATTTATGAAAAAAGGGTCCGCCGTGGATGTAGCGAAAGTAATCCATTCGGCTGCCTCCAACCTGAGGGACAAGTTTGAAGAAGAACGGCTTGATAATGATATGCTTGTCATAAAGACCATTATGGTCGATGAAGGGGTGACCTTGAAAAGAATGCAGCCCAGAGCAATGGGACGGGCAGGACGAATTAATAAGCGCAGCAGCCATATCACAGTGATTGTTGCGAAACAGGAAGAAATTGTAACTGAATAAACCGGTAGAATATTGGGACAAAAAACAAATCCAACTGGACTTAGACTCGGCATTATCAAAGGATGGGAATCCAACTGGTTTTCAGAGGAAAATCAGCCGGCCATGCTTCTGGAAGACACCAAGCTACGTGAATATCTGCATACCCGCCTTCGCAACGGCGGATTGTCAAACGTGATTATTGAACGGACTCCCAAACGGATTTTGCTTACGTTGAATACCTCTCGTCCGGGCGTGATTATCGGGAAGGGCGGAGAACAGATTGAACTTTTGCGTGAAGAGTTGAAAAAAATCACGAGTAAGGAAGTTCAAATTAATGTAAGTGAAATTAAACGTCCTGAACTGGATTCAAGCCTGGTTGCACAAAACATTGCTCAACAACTGGAAGCAAGAGTCTCTTTTCGCCGGGCAATGAAAACCGCTATTTCCTCAGCCATGAGGATGGGAGCTCAGGGAATCAGGGTACGCTGTGCCGGTCGTTTGGGAGGAGCTGAAATGGCCCGAACCGAACAGTACAAGGAAGGTCGTGTCCCGCTTCACACACTCCGGGCAGATATCGATTATTCCAATACGACAGCCAATACGATTTACGGTTCGATCGGAGTAACCGTCTGGATCTTTAAAGGGGAAATTATCGGGGATGTGGACCTCACACCCGGTGCAAAAGCCCAACAGGAAAGTGAACGAGAACCGCAGCGAAAGCGGCGGGGTGACGACAGCCGGAAGTCGAGGCGGTCTCGTCGAAGAAGCAGAAATAACTAAAGTATTGAAAGAAAGATTGACATAGATTAACAATTATGCTTGAACCCAGAAGATTACACAGAAGGCGAGTTCATCGCAACAACCTGAAGGGGAATGCCCAGCGTGGATATACACTGGCTTATGGCAGTTTTGGCCTGAAGGCCCTGGAACCCAAGTTTATTACGTCACGCCAGATAGAAGCGTGTCGGATTGCAATTGCACGGACGTTGCAGCGCGACGGTAAAACCTTTATCCGGATTTTCCCGGATCAACCGATGACGAAGAAGCCGGCGGAAACCCGGATGGGGAAAGGGAAAGGAGCACTGGACCACTTTGTGGCAGTTGTAAAACCCGGAAGAATACTTTTTGAAATTGCAGGAGTCAATGAGGAGCAAGCCCGTGAAGCCATGAGGCGAGCTTCTCATAAACTGCCTATCAAAACGAAATTTATTGTCCGACGTGATTACGACGGAGCCTGAAAAACTGACAAGGTAGAATTATGATAGCAGGAGGAGTAAAGAAATGAAAGCACATGAATTACGGGATCTGTCCATGACGGAACTGGAAGCTCGTTTGAAGGATGAGCAGGATCTGTTGGAAAATCTCAGGTTTAACAAGGCCGTGGCCGGGCAACTGGAAAATCCCAATCGCATCAAATTGACACGCAGGGAAATTGCCCGGATCAATACTATTATCAATGAAAAATTAAGTGCTGAAGAAGAAGAATAATAATATGGCACAAACAGAACGAGCACAACGCAGAACAAGAACAGGTCGGGTAGTAAGCGATCGAATGAACAAAAGTATCACGGTAGCGGTTGACCGACAGGTTAAACACTCCATATACGATAAGTATATCACCAAAACGACCAAATATATGGCCCACGATGAGAACAATGAAGCCCATGCGGGTGATACGGTTCTTATCATGTCAAGCCGCCCGCTTTCCAAACGAAAGTCCTGGCGATTGGTTGAAATACTTGAACGTGCAAAATAACGACAGAATTAGGGACGAATCATGATTCAGACACAGAGTAAACTAAATGTGGCCGACAATAGCGGGGCCAGAAAAGTACAGTGTATTAAAGTTTTGGGAGATTCCCGCCGTCGGTATGCCAGAATAGGAGATTTGATTTCTTGTTCTGTAAAAACAGCTATTCCCGGCGGGACAGTCAAAAAAGGTGAAGTGGTCACAGCCGTGGTTGTCCGTACCAAAAAAGAGATTCGTCGCAGGGATGGCAGTTATATTCGATTTGACGAAAATGCAGCCGTCATTATCAATAATGAACAGGAGCCGGTTGGCACCCGAATATTCGGACCTGTTGCACGAGAATTGCGTGAACGTAATTTCATGCGAATCGTTTCCCTGGCACCTGAAGTGCTTTAATTGAAAAGAAATTCCATTATGCCAAGAAGAAGCAACAAACGTAAAAAACTACATGTAAAAAAAGGGGATGATGTACGGGTCATCGCCGGAAATGACAAAGGAAAGCGCGGTCGTGTACTGGCGGTGTTTCCCAAGCGGGACCGGGTTCTTGTAGAGGGAATAAATATACGTACACATCATGAAAAACCGTCGCAGGACAACCCCCAGGGGGGACGCCTGAAGCGGGAAGCCCCGATCCATGTTTCCAATGTAATGGTGGTCGATCCGAATACGGATGAAGCTACACGGATAGGCCGTACACGTGTGGAGGAAGAGGCAGGCGGACGATGGGTGCGCTATGCCAAGAACAGCGGCGAAGTTATTGACAAATAGAAATTGATATTGATATTGTTCCATGGCAGAAGCTAGATTACATACTTTATATAAAGAGGAAATCGTAGAAAAACTGAAAGAAGAATTCAGTCTTTCGAATCAGATGGCGGTGCCCCGTTTACAAAAAATTGTAATAAACGTCGGGGTGGGTGAAGCGATCGATAATCAGAAAATATTGGATACGGTGGTTTCGAATGTAGCACAGATCTCCGGCCAACAGCCGGTGATGACCAAAGCCAAGACCTCTATTTCCAATTTTAAGCTGCGTGAAGGCCTGCCGATCGGATGCAAGGTTACACTCCGGAAAAAAGTGATGTATGAATTTCTGGACCGTTTGATTAATCTTGCCCTGCCTCGCACGCGCGACTTTCAGGGTTTGCCTGACAAGAGTTTTGACGGACGGGGGAATTACACGATGGGTATTAAGGAGCATACCATTTTTCCGGAAATAGATGTCGATGAAGTGGATAAAATCCATGGAATGGATGTTACATTCGTCACTTCGGCTGAAACCGACGAACAGGCCTATGCATTATTGAAATATTTTGGAATGCCGTTCGTAAAACGCAACTGAGTAAATGGATCAAACATTTATAACAGATATTAATGATATCCGCCTAAACGAGAATAAAAAGGTAAAGAGGAATATTCATGGCTAAGAAATCCTGGATAGCACGCAACGAAAAAAGAAAAAGAACGGTCGCAAAATATGCTGAAAAGCGCCGCAAGCTGAAAGAAGCGGGCGACTATGAAGCACTACAAAAATTACCCAGGGATGCGAGTCCGACCCGGGTACGCAATCGATGTAACCTGACGGGACGTGCAAGAGGTTATGTACGTCAGTTCGGTGTTTCGCGTATCAAGTTTCGAGAACTTGCCCTG
>JBBDNC010000030.1:0-6942 GCA_040877875.1 Balneolaceae bacterium
GTGGGTGCTACTGGATTCGAACCAGTGACCTCTACCGTGTCGGGGTAGCGCTCTAAACCAACTGAGCTAAGCACCCGTAATCCGCCAGACGGACGAATGGGGAGTTATATAATGATCCGGATGGACTTCCCGGATTCGGAGCTCTTAATATAGAGATCATTTGTAGTCACAGGCAAGGGTTAAAAAAACGAAAACGATAAGGCATGATCGTATATCAGGATTCCGGATTCCGGGTAAATACCTTTTGCTGTTTAATTTCATGATATCCCAACCCCGCATAAAATCGATGGGAGTCTTTCCGTAACGCATTGGCACGCACTCGAATCTTATCAGTTCGTGAATGCAGCCATTGCTCGGCATGCTGCACAAGCTCTTTGCCTATTCCCCTGCCTCGAAAACCTTCATCGACAACCAGGCTGACAATTTCACCCGTACGGCCCTCTGCCAGCCGAACATCAATAATTGTGTTAATACAACTGACGTTTTAATTGTAACACATTGTTCGTATTTTTGATGTTTGTAATTTTCAGGAAAATCATGAGTAATCGAAGAGAAGTACGGGAAGTGGTGTTGCAGGCGTTGTATGCCAGGGAAGTAGGACAGAATTCCCCCTCCGATATTCGCAAACAGATTTTGAGTAAAAAGCTTTCGGGAGACAAAGAGGCGCTCAGGTTTGCCGAGAAGCTGTTATTGCGTGCAATCGACATGGAAGAGGAGCTGGACGAAATCATTTCCGAACAGATTAAGAACTGGAAGATCAATCGACTGGCGTTTGTCGACAAGGTGATCCTGCGCATCGCCTTGTGTGAATTTCTCCGGTTCGAGGATATCCCGTCAAAGGTAACTATCAATGAAGCGATCGAGCTTGCAAAGAATTATTCAACGGGAAAGAGTGGAAAGTTTGTTAACGGGATCCTGGATGCTGCCCTGAGTAAACTGAACGAACAGGGACGGATTCAAAAAGAAGGCCGAGGCCTCATGGAATCTCCGAGGAAGTAATCAGGTGAGTCAAATGAAGATGATAGCAATCGGAGATATTCACGGCTGTTGCCGTTCCCTTGAGGGGCTGCTCGAAAAACTCGAGGAGTATCCCGATCACCGGCTGATTTTTGTTGGGGATTATATTGACCGTGGTCCTTGTTCGAGGGAGGTGGTTGACTGCCTGATTGAGCTGGAAAAGAAGCGGGACTGCGTTTTTTTACGTGGAAACCATGAGCAGATGCTGCTGGATGCTACGGGAGAGGGGAAACATGAGAATTTTCAAATGTGGATTATGAACGGGGGCGACAATACCCTCAGGTCCTACGGATTGACTCCCGCCAAACTGGACTTTCCGGCCGACCACCTGGAGTTTTACCGTAATACAAAGTTTTTTTATTCGACCGACGATTATTTCTTCGTGCATGCCGGCGCCCCGATACACCAGTCTCTCGAAGCAAGTATGGAAAATCCACAATTCAGGCACGATTTTCTTTGGACGCGTGAGCATCTGAATATATACGATACTCCGTGGGAAAAGAAGGTGATCTTTGGTCATACTCCCAGGCCGGATCCGATTCAACGGCCCAAAATGATCGGGATTGATACCGGGTGTGTTTTTTCTTCTCCAGGGTATGGTAAATTGACGGCCGTTGTTCTTCCCGATGAGACATTTATTCAGCAGGAGTCGCTTGATGAACAGTGATCCCGGCTGCATTTGGGTTAGAGTGTCAAGGATCAGTGAACAGCCCGGGCATTGATCCTGTTATCCTCTCCTGATACATGGCAATAGGTTCCGGAGATGTACTATACACTGAAATAGGAAGAAATTTTAATTTTTTAAACTTGTAAACCGAGAACCGAATGAATCTGAAATGTGGTATTGTGGGTCTCCCGAATGTAGGGAAGTCAACCCTGTTTAATGCATTAAGCAATGCCGGTGCAGAGTCGGCCAATTTTCCCTTTTGTACGATCGATCCGAATGTGGGGATGGTTCCTGTCCCTGACAAACGGCTGGATGTTCTGACGGAACTTGTGGGCCCCAAACAAACGACTCCGGCAAGTATTGAATTTGTAGATATCGCAGGCCTTGTAAAGGGTGCTTCAGAAGGGAAGGGGAAAGGGAACGCGTTTCTCTCTCATATACGGGAAGTGGATCTGATCATCCACGTTGTGCGATGTTTCGATGACCCGGACATTATACATGTGGAAGGCTCGATCGACCCGAAGCGCGATATCGGGATTATTGAGGACGAATTAATCCTGAAAGACCTGGAATCGGTCGAAAAGAGGGTTGAGAATCTTAAAAAGCAGGCAAAAAGCGGCGACAAAAAAGTCGTAGAGATGCTGAAGGTGACCGAGCGCCTGAAGGAGCATCTCGAAGAGGGGGAGTCAGCAAGAACGTTTGAACGGGAGGGGTCAGAATTGGAGGCGTTCCGGGATCTGTTTTTACTGTCGGACAAGCCGGTATTATATGCCTGTAATGTAGCTGAAGAAGATCTGAATATGGGGAATGAATGTGTGGAGCAGGTGAGGCGAATCGCTGAAATACACGACGACCGGGTCGTGATGTTCTGTGCAAAAATTGAGGCGGAGATCGCCGAGCTGGATGAGGAGGAAAAAGAAGGATTTCTGGAAGAACTGGGAGTGGAGCGTTCAGGGCTGGACCGGTTGATTCGTGCCGCCTATGAAAATCTCGGCCTGATCACCTATTTTACAGCGGGCCCCAAAGAAGTTCGGGCTTGGACAATCCCCAAAGGTACCAAGGCTCCCCAGGCGGCCGGGGTGATTCATACGGACTTCGAGCGGGGCTTTATCCGGGCCGAGACGATTTCATTTGAGGATTACCAGGAGCTGAAGTCTGAAAAAGCTGCTAAAGAGGCGGGAAAGATGCGCCAGGAAGGAAAGGAATACGTTGTAAAAGACGGCGACGTGATGTTGTTTCGGTTTAATGTGTAGGTTTGAGAGTGGTTTCGAGTGAAGGGGGATTAGTTAATCCGGCGAACCAAACTGTTTCGACGAACACACCCCTCGCTTGTCCGAAACCGCCTTACGGCGGGTTACGGACTTCGCTTTCCCCTCTCGAGAGGGGACGGCATAGCCAAGTAGGCGTCAGCCGGCTTGGCTATACCCGGGGTGTGTTCGCAGAACTATGCCCGGGGTGTGTTCGGGGCATCGAGGGGGGCAAAGATGATCACCCGAATGTACTTTATAGAACTTTCTATATGATCTATAAGTTTTTACTTACTAACACTTTATAACAATTACCTAATATGTCTTCGAATCTGATTGAGTTACGAGATGCAGCCGAATCTATCGCCCGGGAAGCCGGGGAGATCACTCTGCAGTACTTCAGAAAATCGTTTGATCTGGAGTTTAAATCCGATGATTCTCCCGTTACCAATGCAGACCGGGAAGCAGAGGAATGCGTAAGGGAAAGAGTTCGGAAGCAGTTTCCAAATCACGGGATGATCGGTGAAGAATTCGGCAGTGAAGGGGAAGAGCGGGATGTGGTCTGGGTCGTGGATCCGATTGACGGTACCCAGTCGTTTATTCACGGGGTTCCTTTATATACAACCCTGATTGGCATCCTGGTGGAGGGGACGCCGCAAGTGGGAGTAATCTACGCACCGGCGTTGAATGAAATGGTCATTGCCGCTAAAGGTTCGGGTACTTTTTTGAACGGTAATTCTACCGGGGTCCGCCGGTGCAAGGAACTCCAATCTGCTACGTTTCTGACAACAGACCTAGAGCATATCCGTCAATATAAATTTGATCGGCCATTTGAAGAATTATTACGTCAGACTCGAATTCACCGAACATGGGGGGATGCTTATGGCCATCTTATGGTTGCAACCGGCCGGGCGGACATCATGTTTGATCCGATTTTGAGTATTTGGGATGCGGCTGCCCTTCTTCCGGTGGTGACTGAAGCCGGCGGGTCGTTTACGGACGTGCACGGTGTGGAATCTATTCGAACCGGAAACGCAATATCATGTACGAAAGAGTTGAAACCGGACGTTTTATCAATATTCTCCAACCCCTAATCCTGATTATGTACAGATATCTTCTCACTGCAGTTCTGGTATTTTTCTCAACTGCAGATCTGAGTGCCCAGGCCCAATCAGCCGATTATCCGTCCTTTCCAAAAATGGATGTTGATTATCTGCACCTGGATCTGCAATTAAAGGTAAGTGAAGATTTACTCGTGGAAGGAAATGCTCTTTACAAGATCGAGGCTCTTCGCGGTGGACTCGATTCACTTTCTTTGGATGCTTCCGGAATTGAAGTTCAACAACTTGAGTGGAACGGGGAAGAGCGGGATTACAGGATGAAAGATGACCGGTTGGTTGTGTTGCTCCCCGGGGCGTGGGGTGCTAATGATGAGGCGGAATTGAGAGTCATTTATCGTACCTCTCCCGAATTTGGCCTTCATGTGGATTCAAGTGGCACAATCTGGGCATCTCTTCTTCCGGGATCTGTTCGTCACTGGCTCCCCGCCTTCGATCATCCGAGGAATACCCTTACGACAGATGTACGTATTGTGTATCCATCTGGTAAACAAGTAGTTATGAATGGTAGTTCATCCGACTCTGAAGTTGAAAATGTTGATTTTCAAAGCCTTCGTTTTACCACTGAATTCCCGCTGGCCGTAACGACTCTATCTTTTGCTATCGGAGATTTTGAACAAAGCCGGACGACTGTCGGGCGTCACCAGCTCTATCTTCATTCTCATAACGGCATACTGTCTGAAGATCAAAGGGGCGTTCTGCTCGAACTTGCTTATAATACGTTCCGGTCTGCCGAAAATCACACCGGATCGGGCTTCCCCTGGAGAACGCTTCACATTGTGGTGCTGGAAGATGACCGGGGGGAGACGAAAAATTATGGAACGGGTATCCTATACCTGTATCATAACCGCGGGAATCTGGAGGGCCAGCTAAAAAGAGGGGTTGCCTCCCAGTGGTTCGGGATTCAGCTACGGGAAGAGCAATGGTCGGATGCTGCGGCTATCCGCCTTCTACAGACATGGCTTAACCGGGATCTTTCCGTGGATGGGGATTCGGGGGATAAACAATATCCTGAGTCTGAAGACATAAAGAAAAGGGCCGGCTTCTCAGACAGCACGGGTATTTATGCGGTGTTCTCTCCTTATATGGAGTTGAAATGGAAGAATTATTATCAATCAGAGCAGGCGGGGGATCTTCGTGATGCCGTGAGCCGGACAGCCCCTCTGATTCTGAGTCAAAAAACCGGAGTGATCAACTGGTATGATTTTGCACACTTGGTATATGAACAAACGGGGCAGCCATTCCTTACCGCTCCCGAACCCCGGGTAATTTCGGAGCAGGAAACAGAAGAATCTTATCATTATACGGCCACCTTTACCCTGGACGAAGCTGAGAGAACGCTTCGAATGATCTTTAATGCGGAAAACCGTTCGTCTGACGAGCTCATACCGGCTATTGCTACCGAAATGACCCGTCAGGATACCGTCCGGCATGAACTTGCTTTTACAGGACAGACAGATGAAATCGTTATGAATGTCAACCCGGCCATTGAAAACCTTAAATTATCCATTACAGGAGACGCATCTGTCCGGCTTGACATACAAAAGCCCTTTATGTTCTGGATTTATCAGCTACGAAACGACGAAGATCCTGCTGCCAGAGAAAAGGCGGCCCGGAATCTTCGGGAGTTTGCCGACAACCCGGATTTGCAGCTTGCTCTCCTTGATTTTTTGTCTGATGAAACCTATCCCGGTGTGCAAGCCGAAATCATCCGGACCCTTTCTGCTGTAGTCGGCGGAGCTTTCGGAACCGAGCAACTCTTTTTGGACCGTTACCGCTCCGAAAGTCCGACGGTGGTTCAGCAGGCGATTGTCGAATCCCTGGCCGGTTACGAGGGGAACGAGCAGGTCATCAGCCGGCTACAGCAGATCCTCGTTCAGTCTGAAGACGAGAAGTTGAAGGAACAAGCTGCTCACTCCCTCGGAGCCGTTACCGAAGCGAATCGGTTTCGAAATATTATAGAATCTTTACAAAGCCGGGAAGAAGTTCGTCCGGTAATTCCTTTTTTATTGAATCAGCTTGCAGGCAAAGGAGAGGCTGAAGCAGCGGTTGAGATCGCCGAATTCTTCTTGAGTGCGGATCACGCCTACAAGCTTCGCTCCGGAGCTCTTGACGTACTGCTTGCTTATGACCGGTCAGCCATCCATTGGGAACAGCGTATTCCGGCCTTGTTAGACGACTCTGATCCCAGGATCCGCTTCGAGGCTGCTGCCGGGCTGCAATACTTTCCCGATGACACCCGGAGGAATCTGATCGAAAACCGCCTTCTCAACGAATACGATGTACGTGTCCGCCAACGCTTAAGTCAGTATTTATCTGAATAATAGTAACGTCCGTCTCTGCCTGAGCATAGACAATACCCTGGCTTTCTCAACTTTGTCTCAGCCATTTTACAAGATCCCTGAAACCTGCTTTTTCTCCGTATTGCAGGATTCCCACCCGGTAGATGCGGGCGCTGAGCCACATCGTCCCGGCAATCGTGGCGACCATCAGCGATATGGAGAGTGCAAGTTCCCAGAGGGGGACATTGCTGATGGCCAGGCGTGTAACCATGTTGATGGGAGCAAAGAAAGGAATATGTGAACTGATAACCGACAGGGTGCTTTCGGGATTTTGCATGACTTCAACGTTGATGATCCAGGCAATTACGATCAAAAACATGACCGGCATGACCAGTTGCTGAGTATCGGACTCGGAGTCGACGGCTGATCCCACGACGGCAAACAAGGAGCTGTAGATGAAATAACCCAGAATGAAATAGACGAAAAAGGCGACGATGAGGGAGATCTCAATAGGAGGGATTTGGAAACTGCCCACGCTGAATCCGTCCATCGTTTCTACTGCCTCGTTTACCATTCCCGGGTCAACGGGCTGGCTGCCCATGACCATCGCC
>JBBDNC010000031.1:0-6851 GCA_040877875.1 Balneolaceae bacterium
ATGTATCAGCTTCCTTTTACCCATCTTTAGAGGGCTTTGCAAAATCACTGCGTGTTCAAAAAATGAGCGTTGTTTTGCCCAATCTCAGCATTTTCGCGAATTCGAAATCCTCATTTATGCCAAATAAACTGCGGTTCCGAATTCGCTCAGGCTTTGATATTGAACAAAACCCCTGGTTTTTCAAAGCCCTCCTTTATATAATATACCATCCGGCGGACTCAACAAATTCTTGTTTAGATCACTTTTTAAAAATATAATATACAATTCGAACGGATAAGATTAAACGGCTTCAAAAATCAAGATTCCATTGTTCTATTTGTTGCCTGTTCTCATCCCTCGAAGACGGCATTTGCAATAATCCTTCGGCCATCATATTGACTTCTGTCGCGAGTTCGTCTGCTTTTTGGTCTTCATCGCCTACATAGTAGACTCGTTGGAGGATAATCAACAACTGAATAGAAGAAAAGACTTCCTGAACTTTCCCTTGTCTCCGCTCACTTAGCCTTTTCGCCTGGTTGTTCAGCCGCCGTGATTGTTCCATTCGTGCCCTTGACCTTGCGGCCTGAGCTTCTTCTTCAAGATCTGATATCTGCATATTCAATTCATCCATTTCTCTTAACTCCCAATTCATTTGATGGAGAATCTGATCCCTGACAAAATCTGCCAATTCCACAGCCTGTACCATCGCTTCTGCACGAGCATACCGATAAGCATAGAGTGCGGCAATCGACCAATTGTCTTCATCCACTCTGAAAGGAATATTCTCTTCTCCGTATTCAAGCCAATAGGCTGCCTTTTCATGCTCCCCACGTTCAATCAGAGCATCGGCAAGTTCCGTAAATCCGACTCTGTAATTGGTGAGCATCCGTCGTATGTTTTCATCGAAATACGCATCGGGATGATTCCATTCCTGAAACCGGAACCTTTCAAGCCTGTTGATATGAACCTCCGGATCAACATAGCCGAATTGGCCGACATCCTCTCTCTTCTTGGGAACAACCCTGTGGGCTTTTCCTTCAAATTGGAAATAATTCTGAAGGCCGAGCTGGCCCTGCCTGGATACGGTATTTGCAAAATAAACCGGACGAAGCCATTGGTTGTTTCGAAGAATTTCTAAAACCATTTTGTCTTGAACCTGAAGGTAATGACGTTGATTGCCCAGTTGATCCTGACCTGCCGAACGCCCTTCAAGATACCAGCGGAGTTCTTCATCGAGTGAATCAACCGGTATTGAAAAGGGAATCGCACTCTTTAATTGATAATTAAACGTTGCGTCACGAGTAATTTGGGGAAATTCCCCGGATATTTCACCTTCGGAAAAAGCCTGATGCAGGAGGGGTTTGTGGACGGGAATGACTATTTCCCGGGGTTCATGTAATGTGAGCCCGGCTGTGAGCTCATTAATTCCCTCATCTGTTAATCGTATGGGTAACGGGAGCGATTCGTGAGTTTGACGATCTCTCATCTGCTTAATGTACCAATCCGTATTCAACAGACTCAGGCAAACTACACGGACATCCGTACGTACACCCTCTACTTCCTGTAAATACCAGAGAGGGAAGGTATCATTATCACCATTTGTGAATAGAATGGCATTTGGCTCTAAAGAATTTAGAAGGTTGTAGGCATAATCCCTTGCCACATAACGACTACTACGATCATGGCTCGGCCAGTTTTCGGCTGCAACCCAAAAGGGAACTGCAAGGAAAAGAAGGCTGATCGAAGCGTACGTTACAATTTTGTTATTACCGATAAATTCTTTGATCATTTCAACAACTGCCGTTAAACCGATACCGATCCATACACTAAATGCAAAAAATGAACCGACGTAGGCGTAGTCCCGCTCCCTTGGTTCCATGGGAGTCTGGTTCAGATAAAAAATGATTGCAAGTCCGGTCAGTATAAACAAAGCGAGAATGGAAAAAGCTCGTTTCCAATCGTTGCGAAAATGATACAGCATTCCCAGCAAGCCGAACAACAGGGGGAGATAAAAATATCCCGAGTTAGCTCGATTCTGGCTATAGGGGCTTTCACTGAATCCTGAATACCATCCCGCATCCTGGACGTCGGCTTGCCGTCCGATAAAATTCCAGTTGAAATAACGAAGATACATGTGAGAAACCTGGTATTGCCAAAAATACTGCCAGTCGCTGTCAAACCTGGAATAATAATCAAGGTGATGGGGCATGGAAGAATGCCGGCGAGGGAATAATACTTCTTCATCCCTGTTGATGTTTCCGAGTTGATTGTCGTAGGTATAACCGCTCAAAAGGGGAGACTCTCCATATTGTTCACGTTTCAAATAGCTTACAAAAGCTTCTACGGTAGAAGGGTCGTTCTCATCAATCGCCGGTTCGGCCTGGGACCTGATAAATACCAGAGCATAACTGGAATAGCCGATAATGATCATCGTATAGGCCAGAACTACCAGATTGGCAATCTTCATTTTATGCTTGTACGTGTAATAATTCCCAAATACAAGAAAGCCGAGGATAACTGCCATATAGGTTACGGGTCCGATGAGTCCATACGACAATCTCCCGATTTCATCCGCCAGATCCGGAATATTGATAATCGTGAAAGGATAGATCAGTAGAAATGCTCCGACGGCAATACACCCCATCACCGTAAATGAAAAAAACTGGAATTCTCTTTTTTTGAAATATATGATAAGTGCCACGAAAAAAAGTGCCAAAAGGTTCAGCAGGTGGACTCCGGTCCCAAGGCCAAACAGGTAAGCAATCAGGATCAGCCATCGCTCGGATTTCGGTTCGTCATGAGATTCTGCCCAGCGAAGTGCCATCCAGACTACCAGGGCGGTAAAAAACATGGATGAAGCATACATTTCAGCTTCAACGGCATTAAACCATTGGGTATGCGTTACTGCAAAGGTAAGAGCGCCGAATAGTCCTCCGGCATACATTCCCGCCCGGTCCATTGAGTCCATCTCATCTGCCGGCCCACGCCATTCCTGAATGAGCCTGACAATTACAAGATACAGGAGCATGACTGTCAGGGCAGAAGTCAAAACGCTGATCATGTTTATACTTAAAGCGACTGTTTCAACAGGTACAAACATGGAAAATAGACGCCCCCATAATGCAAAGAAGGGGGAGCCGGGAGGATGAGCTACCTGAAGTGTATGGGAAATGGCAATATATTCGGAGGGATCCCAAAAACTGGCTGTGGGAGCAACGGTGAGGAAATAAACAATAAAAGCTGAAAAAAAAGCTATTCCTGCAAAAAAGATATTCCGTGTGCGATGTCTGACAAAAATCGTCGAAAAATCCATACGTTAATTAACCGTTTTGATTTATTTTCCTCAGCTTCCCGGAGTATTCGCAATACAACCCGCTTAACGAAATAATGCATTTGCTTATTACAGGGACAGAGGCTTTTTTTTACCGGATACCAGGTTTTTGAAATTTCTGAAATTACAAAAGAGGAAAGATACCGAAACGGCAACAGAATGAACAATGAAGAAACAACTTGTTGTCAGAAAGCTTGAAAATCGTTATAAACTGCGTAAACAAAAATTAATTCAGAAGTAAATAATGTCAGATTTGTCTTTTGAATCCAAGGAGCGTTTCTCTTCGAAATGGGGCATGATTATCAGTGTTCTGGGGATCGCAGTGGGCACCGGGAATATTTGGCGATTTCCGAGGATTGCAGCTCAAAACGGAACCGAGGAGGGGGCGGGTGCTTTTCTCGTTGCCTGGCTTTGTTTTCTGTTGCTATTCTCAATTCCATTAATCATTGCGGAATATGGGATCGGACGTCACGGACGGAAGGGAGTTATCGGTTCTTTTATTAAAATGGTTGGAAAAAGATATGCCTGGATGGGATCCTTCATCGGGTTTGTGGCAACGGCTATCATGTTTTACTACAGTGTCGTTGCAGGATGGTGTCTCTACTATCTTATCGAATCGATTTTTGCAGCACTTCCTGAAAGTGTAGAACAGGCAAACCTGATATGGAACGGATTTCAGACATCAGTGTACCCCTCTGTGTTTCACCTGATTATCATTTGCTGTGGAGGTCTGGTGATTTTAAAAGGAGTTCGTTCGATTGAGCGGATTAACAAACTATTGATCCCTTCGCTGGTATTTGTATTAATCATTTCACTCATCAAGGCACTCACCTTACCAGGCAGCGGCGAAGGAATCGCTTATTTGTTCAGCCCGGACTGGTCTACATTAAAGGAGCCGGGCTTGTGGCTGGAAGCATTGACCCAGAATGCTTGGGATACCGGTGCTGCCTGGGGCTTGATTTTAACCTATGGCGCCTATATGCGGATGTCTGATGACGTAACGGTCAGTGCATTTCAGACCGGGATCGGAAATAACCTGATTTCATTGGTTGCAGCCATGATTATCTTTTCGACGGTTTTTGGTACCCTCGGAGCACAAATGAGTAACAGTGAAGTCCTTGAGGTCATGCAGACCTCCGGTCCGGCTTCGACCGGTCTGACATTTATGTGGATGCCCCAGCTTTTTAATGAAATGGCCGGCGGCAGGATTTTTGCCATTCTTTTTTTCCTCGGACTCACTTTTGCGGCTTTCAGTTCCCTGATTTCGATGATTGAACTGGCTACGAAAGTGTTCGTTGACATGGGAGTTAAACGAAAAACAGCAACTATTGGAGTTTGTGCTGCCGGATTTTTCTTTGGACTGCCCTCAGCTCTCAGCCTCGACTTTTTTGCGAATCAGGATTTTGTGTGGGGAGTGGGCCTTATGGTTTCCGGGGCTTTTATCTCCTTTGCAGTTATCAAATTCGGACCGGATAAGTTTCGATCGGATCTTGTGAATAGTGGTGAAAACCGGTGGGAATTGGGATACTGGTGGACATTTGTTATAAAATACGTGGTCCCGGTAGAAGTCATTTCTCTTCTTGCCTGGTGGATTTACCTGAGTGCTTCGGTTTATGCACCGGATACGTGGTACAATCCCCTTAGTCCGTTCTCAGTGGCTACCGTTATCGTACAATGGGGAGTAGTTATGACCCTTTTCAAGATTTATAATCATCAAATAGCCTCCAAAACAATCACAGATTAACCCATATAGATTATGACTACTCTACTCTTTTTCTATCCGTTTCAAAGCTGCAGAATTTAAGCAGTATCGTAATCCGGTCGGTTCGGGGCCGTCTTCAAATACATGGCCGAGATGAGATTCACACCGATTACAGATGACTTCAGTACGGGTCATAAACAAGCTGTTATCCTCCCGTTCAGCGACAGCCCCTTCACGAATCGGAGACCAGAAGCTTGGCCATCCGGTTCCGGATTTATACTTGGTGTCTGAAGAAAACAGTGGATTCCCACAGGCTTTACAAACATAAATTCCTTCTTCGTATACACTATTATATTTATTTACATAAGGAAGCTCGGTTCCGCCTTTCCGAAGAATACGGTATTCTTCACTGGTTAACTGCTCTTTCCATTCCTCTTCAGACTTGACAATATTTTCGGTATGGGTGGTATCAGACATAGTAATTTGATAAGTCAGGTTTTGAAAGTGATCGGAGTGGGAATGTTCAGCCTGCAAATCCGATTCATTACAGTTTGACAAACCCAGAATAGCAAAAGCCGCCAAAAGACAAGTTAGATATGTGTGGAATCTGTCAGACATTGAAGGATCATTTCATTGAGTTGAAATATAAATAACGAAGAACTATTGATTCTGGTATTCTTTAACCGCTTCATCCAGGGTTTTGAAGTGATCAAAAACCGTTATCAATTTGGTAACCATCAACAAGCTTTCAATTCGATCGGATGCCCCGCAAAGTTTTAGGTCACCTCCTGCATTTCTGAGGCTTGTCAATGCGGAAATCAGAATTCCCAAACCGGAAGAATTCATAAAGCTGACACGGCTTAAATCACCTATAACATTTAGTTTGTCCTTCTCAATTAATGATTTTATCTCTTCATGTAATTCCGTGGCTGAAGGACCTCCCATAATTTTACCTTTAAAAGTAATGATGACACAATTATACTCTTCTGAAATTGAATAATTCATTTTTCTTTATTTGTGATGATTGTATGGATAGATAACCGATGATCAATTTCCTGCATCCGGGTAAACAACTGCCGGTTTATTTTAAAATCTCTGCATATAATACGCAGTCTTAACAATAGGGTTTAAATTTATAATTGCAAATCAAAAAAATTGAATTCCACCAAAAATCCAATCCAGAACTGATAATTTTCCCTAATTCAATCCCGTCGAGTCCGCCGTCATATCCCGCTACAACATTAATAAGTAATGAGCAGTGTAACTGTGAGCATCCATTCCGTTTGTACTTAACTCGGGAATCAAGCCAAAACCATTACGTTGATTACGGAGCCCGAATGCCCCAATTTTTAGGAAAATCGGTCAGTCCGAACAGAATCAGTTGGGTAGAAAGCCCGATTTGTGTATTGAGAATATTGAAGTGGGAATGGGTTACTTCAAAACTTGCGAGGAAAAGTTGGGTGTCGTTCATATTAGAAATGAACGTAAAGGAGGACGTGGAATACCCCAGCCAGAACCCCAAAGTAATTGGTTCTGGGGCATTCGAATCTCCTTCAACAGGAGCGGCAAAACCGGTATAGGGCGACAACAAGAAGAATGCAGGTGCAATCAGTAAAACTGCAGCATAATTCTTCATTACGGGCATATTACAGACAATCCGAATCTGAGGGCAATTCGCAAAGTTCTTTGATCGATCCTGTTATAAAACAAAAAAAGCCCCGACATCTATGCCGGAGCTTTTGGAATGTTTAAGAGGTTATTGTAAGGCTATTACCTCCGTTGCATGGAGCCCCTTTTCTCCTTCTTCAACAGTAAATTCTACTTTTTGACCTTCTACGA
>JBBDNC010000032.1:0-6717 GCA_040877875.1 Balneolaceae bacterium
TGCTCGATAGTGATTATTATATAAGGTTCTGTGCGATTAACAGAGATATAAATTTTTAATGTAAACCTAAAATCTGCGAATAAAATGAAAATATTAAACTTGGTGCCATTATTTTTTTTGTTTTTTTATTACTCAATAAATTTTGCGTTTTCTCAGAATTTAGGAAAGTCAAATATTATAATTATTCTGACTGATGATCAGGGATGGGCCGATGTAGGATTCAACGGAAGCAGGGATATTTTTACTCCAAATATAGATAGATTAGCAAAAACAGGCGTTAATTTTACCAATGGATACGTTACTCATCCTTACTGTAGTCCAAGCAGGGCTGGTATTCTAACTGGGTAGATACCAACAACGTTTTGGCCATGAAAACAACGTGCCGTACGAGCCTGATAACCCGGCATATGGTACACCTATAGATGAAATATTCTTATCAAGAGTTTTAAAAGAGAATGGATATACTACGGCGGCCATTGGGAAGGGAATCCACGTTCGGATTTATAAAGTAGCAGGTTGACTTACCCGCAATTTTATGAGTCATTAAAACTATGTTAAACATGCTTAGATACTGGATTCTATTTTGCTTCCTGCTAATCGGTTTTACAGCTTCAGATAACGAGTTGGATACTGATGAGCAGGATCCTCCAAATATCGTTTTTATTATTTCTGACGATCAATCCTGGTCGGATTACAGTTTTATGGGCCACCCCCATATTGAAACCCCGAATATCGATAACCTGGCTTCCGAGGGGCTGACGTTTACGCGGGGGTATTTGCCGGCCCCCATTTGCCGGCTTACACTGGCCTCCATGCTGACGGGATTGCATCCCCACCAGCATGGAGTCACGGGCAATGACCCGGCTTTTGAATTTGACCGGGAGTCATATTCCGGGGAGGACTGGCTGCAGGCAAGAGAACAGCTCAACAGAGTGGTTACCGACCGATATAAAAGCTTGCCGAATTTGAATACCTATTTGACAGAGCGGGGATACCTGTCTCTTCAAACTGGCAAATGGTGGGAAGGGAGCTGGCAGGACGCCGGATTCACTCATGGGATGACTCATGGGGATCCGTCCCGTGGCGGCAGGCATGGCGATGAAGGCTTGAAGATTGGCCGTGAAGGGTTGGATTCGATTGAAGCGTTTATGGATGAGGCGGCCGAAGAGGACCGCCCTTTTTTCATCTGGTATGCTCCATTTATGCCTCACACGCCGCATACTCCACCCGATTCACTTCTGGAAAAATATCTGCCGGTTGCCGAAAGCGAACCGATAGCGAAATACTGGGCGATGATCGACTGGTTTGATATCACGGTCGGTCAGTTGCTTGATTCCATTGAGGATCGGGGGTTGACAGACAATACGATGGTGGTTTACCTGGCCGATAACGGATGGATTCAAAATCCTGACGAGCCAAACAGATTTGCCTGGCCATCCAAGCAGTCGCCGTATGATATGGGCATCCGGACTCATATGACGTATAAGTGGCCGGGCGAGATCTCTTCGAGGATGGATACGACAACGTTTGTCAGCACGAACGACATGGTTCCGACGGTCCTAAAAGCGGTTGGCATTGAACCAGAGCGGGAGCTACCGGGCGTGAATGTACTGGACCGGCAGGCGCTGAACGACCGCCATGCCGTATTCAGTGCAGACTATCATCACGATATCGCTGATGTTCAAAACCCGACAGAAAGCCAGGAGCACCGGATGGTTATGAAAAGTCCCTGGAAACTGATTCTTCCCAAACAAGGAAGCGAGCCACAAATAATGAACTCTGGCGGGGGTGGACAATTTATAGATATGATTGAAGGCCCTGAGCTATATCACATAGTCAATGATCCTCATGAACTGGAAAATGTGTCTGCCGAATATCCGGAGGTTGTAAATGAGTTGGAGCAATTAATCGATGGATGGTGGGAATCAACCGATCCTCCGAATATTCTTTTTATCTCCATTGACGATTATAATGACTGGGTTGGGGTTCTCAATACGCACCCGCAGGTGAAGACGCCAAATATTGATCGTCTTGCCGAGCGCGGCACGCTGTTTACTAATCATCACGTGCAGGCGGCTGTCTGTAACCCCTCCCGTGTAAGCCTTATGACCGGGCTCCGTCCGTCCACGACAGGGATTTATGGACTTGCCCCCCTGTATCACGAAAATGAATCAACTGCTAACCTGGTAACCATGCCTGAATATTTTGAACAGCATGGCTATGATACTTACTCCGTCGGGAAAATCTTCCACAGCCCGGCTTCCAACCGGGCGGCTTTTCAAACGGACGGTACCGAAGTCAGTTTTTCCGGGCCCCATCCGGATGAGAAAATCGTCCGGGAACCCCTGGATATGGTTGACCATCCCCTGCTTGACTGGGGAGTATTTCCGGAGGAAGGTGATTCACTCATTCATGACTATAAAGTCGCAACCCGGGCAGTAGAATGGCTCGGAGAATTTGGAGCAACACAAAGAAAGGATCCGTTTTTCCTGGCGGTCGGGTTCTGGTTGCCACATGTACCTCTTTACACTACCCAAAAGTGGTTCGATCTTTATCCGGAAGAGGATCAGATCATCTTGCCTCCGGCTCCCGAGGGGGAGCGCGACGACGTGCCGGACTTTGCCTGGAAATTGCACTGGTATCTTCCCGAGCCTCGTCTGTCCTGGCTGCTCGAGCATGACCAATGGCGGCCAAAGGTGCGGGCCTACCTGGCGACAATCAGTTTCATGGACTCTCAGGTTGGCAGGGTACTCGATGCGCTCGAAGCCCAGGGGCTGGCCGATGATACAATAGTAGTCTTATGGTCGGATCACGGCTATCACCTGGGAGAGAAAGGGATTACCGGTAAAAACACCTTATGGGAGCGTGCGACTCGTGTTCCATTAATCTTTGCAGGACCCGGTGTATCGTCCTGAGCAAAGTCATCGCGGCCGGTTGAGTCTTTAGACATTTATCCGACACTGGCGGAGTTAGCCGGGCTACCGCAGAAAACAGATCTTGAAGGGTTATCCATCCTGCCGCAACTGCAGGATGCAAACGCTCCGAGGGAGCGGCCGGCGATCACCACATCAAATCCCGGCAATCACAGCGTGCGTTCGGAGCGATGGCGTTATATCCGCTATGCCGATGGTTCGGAAGAGCTCTATGATCACTACCGGGATCCCCACGAGTGGAGAAATCTTGCCGGTAACCCGGAATATAATGAGATTATCGAGGATCACGCCCGCTGGCTGCCCGAACATAATGAGCCTCATGTGCCGGGCAGTCGCCATCGTATCCTTTGGGAGGAAGACGGGGTTTGGTACTGGGAAGGCGAGGCGATTGATTTTGATGAATTGATTCGTTAATTCTCTAAAGAATGATTTTGAAACAAATATAAATAGCCTGTTCTCGTGTTCCCCGGAAAAAACCAAACTATAAACATGAAAGTAACAGCTTTTTCCTTCATCCTGTTCTGCTTTTTGTTTTGTGCAAATGTATTCTCGCAAGATCATCAAAAACCCAATATCATCGTCATGTACTCCGATGACCATACGGCACAGTCGATCGGAGCCTATCAGGATGCCTTGAATTACGGGCTGAAACTGGATCATACACCCACCCCAAACATCGACCGGCTGGCCGAAGAGGGAATGCGGTTTGACAATGCCTTCGTCACCAATTCGATCTGCGTTCCTTCCCGTGCGGTGATGCTGAGTGGCATGCACAGTCATATGACCGGCGTGGTAACCAACATGGAATCGATGCCGGTGGATCTGGAAACATTCCCTGTGATTCTTCAGCAGAACGGGTATCAGACGGCGATGATTGGAAAGTGGCATCTTAAAAGCGAGCCCCAGGGGTTTGATTACTATGAAGTGCTCTACGGACAGGGACCCTATTACAACCCGACGATGCGCACTCCGAACGGAGATATCGAGTATCATGGCCATACAACCGGCATTATTACCGATATTGCCCTGGAATGGCTGCAGGTGGAGCGGGAAAGAGATAAGCCGTTTATGATGATCTATAACCACAAGGCGCCTCACCGCGAGTGGCTGCCGGGGCCGGCCCTGAACGATTACCAGAACCGGGACCTGCCGGAGCCGTCCACTCTTTTTTACGATTACTCCGGGTTGACGACGGCCGCTCATGAACAGGATATGGAGATAAGCGAACTGGGAGGTCCGCAGTCGATGAACTGGGGACGGGATTTGAAAGTGCCGCTGCATCCGGAAACGGGAGAGCCCAATCCGGGCTGGGAATCACTGGTGAGTGGAAACAGCCTCAGTGACGATCAGCTGGAACGGATTGAACAAGCGTATGCTGCCGATAATGCATATTTGTATGAAAATTATGCCGACTGGACGGAAGAGGAACGGACCCGGTGGCGATATCAGCGTTATGTAAAAGATTACCTGCGGGTGATTCGTGAAGTGGACGATGAGGTAGGGCGGCTGATGGCTTGGCTGGAACGTGAAAATCTGAAAGACAATACCATTGTGATCTATGGCGGCGACCAGGGCTTCTTTTTGGGTGAGAAGGGTTGGTTTGACAAGCGATGGATCTACGAGGAATCGTTCAGGATGCCGTTGATTGTTCACTGGCCCGATGGGATTGAACCCGGCTCGGCAAGCGACCACCTTGTGCAAAATCTGGACATTGCACCGACTGTCTTGGATTTGGCCGGTGTGGAGATCCCCGATCGGATGCAGGGTGAATCGATGGTTCCTTTGCTCAAGGGCGAAGATCCGGCAGACTGGCGTGATGCAGTCTATTATCAGTACTACGAAGGCCCTGAGGTGGAAAATGGATGGCATGCGGTTGCCCGCCATTACGGGTTGCGCACCCAACGGTACACGCTTGTCTATTTTCCGGATCATGATGAGTGGGAGTTGTTTGACCTGGAAGCCGACCCCGAGCAGTTAAACAGTGTCTATGGAGTTCCTGAATATGCCGATGTACAGGAGCAATTAAAAGACAAGCTGGATGAATTGCAAGAAAAATATGGCGATAAGAGCTGGTCGCAGATTACTCCGGGAGTGCCGTTTCATGGGGTGGATTAGTAGTTGGGGAAGAGTTTTGAAAAGTAAAGTTAATAGAATGAGTCATAAGAATTTACCCCAATAATTTGCCCGGAAATGCCACGAAAAAATCAGATAACCAATAATTCAGGATTTTTACTATGAAATTTTTTCTGGCAACATCTTTTACAATAGTGGTTTTAACGTTTATGGTGAGGTGTAACCTGTCTTCAGATCAGTCGATTCAGGAAACAGACAGTGAACCGCCCAACATCGTTCTTATTTTGGCCGATGACCTCGGCTATTCAGATATCGGGGCATACGGGGCTGAAATTGAAACCCCGAATCTGGACCGCCTGGCTGAAAACGGGATCCGGTTTACCCAGATGCATAACACGAGTAAATGTTTCCCATCGAGAGCGGTACTGCTCACGGGCCAGTATGCCCAAAGGGTCGGGATGAGCGAATCGCCCGACCGTTTGAACCATGCAGTCATGTTTGGTGAAGTCCTGAGCAATGCAGGATATACCACCATTTTTGTAGGAAAGCATCATGGAACGGATAATCCTTATGAATGGGGATTTGACCACTACCGGGGATTGCGCGACGGTGCGGCCAACTATTTTAATCCCGGTGAGCAGCGGCCGTCCGATCCCGGGCCGCCGGCCCAAAAGGAGTGGACCTATCCACGAACGTTTGCCTTTGATGATTCCTTAGTAGCACCGTTTACTCCTTCGGACGATTACTACGGAACGGACACCTGGACCGACTGGGCTTTGGAGCTGCTGGGGCGTTATGAAGAGGACAGCAACCCCTTTTTACTTTATTTGTCGTATCAGGCTCCGCACGATCCGCTGCAGGCACCCGACGATATTATACAGAAATATAAAGGTGTCTATGATACGGGTTTTGAGGCAATTGCTGCGGCGAGGTATGAACGACAGTTGCAGACGGGCCTACTCGACGAGCGTTATCCGCGATCGGAACCCACCTATCGCCGGTGGGAGACTCTTGATGACTCAACAAAGGCTGATCAGGTTCGCCGCATGCAGGTCTATGCCGCCATGACCGACCGGATGGATCAGAATATCGGCAGGCTTCTTGACTACCTGGAGGAGCGGGATGAGCTGGATAATACGCTGCTGATCTTTGCCTCAGATAACGGGGCCTCGGCGGAAGTCGTTGAGATTGGCGAGGGTGAAATTGGTTCGATGACGCGCTGGGCATCCCTGAAAGAAGACTGGGCGAATGTGGCCAATACTCCATTTCGTTTGTTTAAAAACTACTCCCATGAAGGCGGGACGGCCACGCCGTTTATTATCCACTGGCCGGAAGTGATTCGGGAAGGCGGACAAGTCAATCACAGTCTGTTGCATTTTATAGATATTATGCCCACACTGGTTGACGTGAGCGGAGCCAGCTATCCGGGGCAGTATAAAGGTGAAGGGCTGTATCCGATGCAGGGCGTCAGCTTTTTGCCGTTGTTAACAGGGGATTCGATACAACGGGAGAACCCTTTATTTTATGAATGGAGCAGCGGACGAGCTGTTCATACGGAAAATTGGAAGTTAGTCCGCTGGGACGGAGACTGGGAACTGTACGACCGGCGCACCGATCTCACGGAGACCACAAATCTCGCCGGAGAATATCCGGATACGGTGGACTTTTTAGAGGCGAAGTGGGAAGAATGGGCGGAGCAGTATGAAGATGA
>JBBDNC010000033.1:0-6711 GCA_040877875.1 Balneolaceae bacterium
CCCTCTGGCTTTGAACTTGAACAAAAATCTTGGTTTTGCAAAGCCTTCTTAAAAATTCTGTACCGAATCTTCGATTTTTTTTAACCATCATTCCTCTCCCCCATTCGGAACAATATCTCAAATGTTTTTGGGGAACTTACAGTTCCTGCCGTAATGTAAATGAACTGACTTGTTCCATGCAAAAAATCATCCTCCTTTTGAAAAACGGGTTAGTCGAGGATATTTAACAGTTAAACTTCGAAAATCAACGTCATGCCTGGTTGGATAGGGCTTCCGGTTGGCGGATTATTTCCATAAGCGAGGCCCGCCGGAATAAAGAATTCATACACACTTCCCTCTTTCATCAATTGCAGCCCTTCGGTCCACCCTGGAATGACTCGATTGACCTTGAAATCTGCCGGTTCTCCTCTGTTGTGAGAACTGTCAAAGACAGTGCCGTCGATCAAGGTACCGGTATAATGTACACGTACGGTTGATTCCGGCTTTGGCCGCTGGCCTTCACCCTCACGAATCACCCGGTACTGCAGTCCGCTCGGGGTTTTGGATACATCATCTCGCAGTTTGTTCTCCTCCAGGAACTTGATATCGGCTGAATTATCATAGGGTTCCGCCTGGGAACGATTCACATCCAGGCATCCGATCTGCAACAGGAGAAATAGAGATAGAGAAAGGTACAAGCCTGTTTTCATAGAAAGCTCAGGGAATAAAGTGTCAATCGTTAAGAGAGTTAATTTGGCCAGCGTTCAGGATTGGCTCTCCAGCGATTTAACTGGTCGAGGCTATCCGGCTCGATGTAACCTTTTTTAACAGCTACTTCAATCAGTGTAGCATAGTCGGTCAATGCATAGATGGGTACCCGGGCTTCTGCAAATCTTTGATTTGCCTTGTCAAAACCATAAGTAAAGATACTCAGGACCGCTTTTACATTTGCCCCGATAAATTTCAGGGCCTCCACGACCGACATCGCCGATCCGCCGGTGGAAATCAAATCTTCAATAATCACTGTTGCTTCACCTTTTTCAACCCCCCCTTCAATCTGGTTCCCCAAACCGTAGGACTTGGCACTTGCCCTTACATAGGCAAGAGGTTTGTCGAGTTTGTGACAGATCCAGGCGGCATGAGGAATACCCGCTGTTGCAGTTCCGGTTATAACGTCTACTTCTGATATCTCCTGACGGATTACCTCCACAAACGCCTTTGAAATTTTCTTGCGTATCTTCGGATATCTGAGTGTCAGACGGTTATCACAATAGATGGGTGAATTCCAACCGGAAGCCCAGGTGAAGGGGTCATCCGGCCTCAATATCACAGCATTGATTTCAAGAAGATGGTTCGCCAACTCCTCCGAAAAACTCTTATCAACAATTGTATAAGATTCAGTTAATTCCATATCCTGATTATTTTAAAAGCTTCAGATAGATACCGGCTTCG
This sequence comes from Balneolaceae bacterium, assembly GCA_040877875.1. GTDB lineage: Bacteria > Bacteroidota > Rhodothermia > Balneolales > Balneolaceae > JBBDNC01. Next base: position 1,432 of record JBBDNC010000033.1, read on the forward strand.
CTATTCAACACATATATCGCATGGTTAACATGACAATAGCTTCTAAACGTATAAGTTGTATCGTTATAACGTCGTTCAATCCGTTCCATTACAAAAGATCGGTCACAATTGTTTTATGTTACGTTTTCCATCGAACTCTTCGGGTTGGTTTACGAAGAAACCGACAACATGAATACAATTGTGTTTAGCACCCAAAAGGCATAAAAACCTGCCAAAAGATCATCCAATAATATACCAAATCCAGAAGGAAGATGCTGTAAGCGATTAATACCAAACGGCTTCAGGATATCAAAAATACGAAAAAGAAAAAATCCACTGGATAGCATCATCCAATCATCCAATAAATTGCCCGAAAAACCGGCAAATAAAAATACGACGCATTGTCCGGCAAATTCATCCATTACAAACTCAGGCGGATCCTCACCCCATTTGTCTACACAAACTTTCGAAGTCCACAAGGAGAGAACAGATCCTGCCAGAATAAGAGTCAGGAGTCCCTCGACGCCAAATCGGCTCCCGACCGGGTGGATGAGAAATAAACTTAACAAACTGGCCCATGTACCCGGTGCAAAGGGAAGAAATCCTGTTCCTCCCAGTGTGCCCAAAGCAACTTTTAGCTTATTCATCAGGCTGGACGGATTTGGTAAACAGATGACGGTTCACATAGATGTACTCCAAACCGGTATAGACCGTGACAATTACGACCAAAATGAGCAGCCACCCCATCATGCCCGTATCCATGAATGCGTGTACATGGGAAGAAAACATGATATCGGCCTGTAGAAAAACACCGATCAACAGAGCGAGATAAAGAAAAATCATCTGAATCAATGTCTTGAATTTAGCCATGGAACGTGTGTTCATCTGTACATTGCGATGATTGGCAAATATACGAAGGAATGTAATTCCGATATCACGAGCTATAATGAGCCCTATGGCCCACCAAGGAAATTGCTGAGGACTCAGGAAAGGCAGACAGATGAAACCGGCAAAGGTGAGAATTTTATCTGCAAGCGGATCGAGAAATACACCGGAAGCGGATTCGACATTATAAGTTCTGGCAATATACCCGTCAAAAAAATCAGTTACGGCGGCGATTGCAAATACTGCAATGCTTAATGATCGCCAAACCAGTTCATCCTGCAAATACATAAACAGGAAAATCGGGGCGAGCAAAATTCGCAGAAAACTTAGTATGTTGGGTAAGTTTTGCACAGGCGAAAGATACTAATTCGTTTTATGAGAAAAAGTTTAAATAAGCTGTTTAATCTTGTTGATAGCCCCCGGCTACGGGAATCATCTTTTCAGAAATTGACGGAGAACTACTTCCCTTTTTAGGCAATGGCGGATAGCCGGGTTATTTTCAGGGGATTATGGGAACTGCAAGATCCATCGAGGTTTTTTTATCCGCCGATGAATTCAATGCACCAAACTTTTAGTTTTACGAAGCATACAGATATCCTATTTTTAATCTCATTCTTATGAAAGCACACATACTTACTATAGGGAATGAATTATTAATTGGCGATACCCTCAATACCAATGCGTCGTGGATGGGTCGTTTTTTGACCGAACACGGGTTTTGGGTGGAGGAAGTTCGTACCATTACCGATCAGTATGATTCAATCATGCAATCCATACAATATGCCCTGGAACATGCAGACCTGGTAGTAACAACCGGTGGTTTGGGTCCAACGCATGATGATATCACCAAAAAAGCTGTAACAGATCTTTTTCAAACCGATCTGGTTCTTGATAAACGAGTGCTGAATCATGTAAAGAATATATTCCGGGTCCGGGGTCTCTCATTCAGTTCTTCTAATCGTGACCAGGCACTTGTACCGAAAGGATGTGAAGTGCTGTTTAATAAAATGGGAACTGCCCCCGGAATGTGGCTTGAACGAGATGGATCCTTTCTGGCTGTGCTGCCGGGGGTGCCGCACGAAATGAAATATTTAATGGACTACGAGGTTGCCGATAAAATTTCGGTTTTATTTCCAAGCCAGACGTTTCGGGCCGTCCGGTATCTGAAAACAGCAGGGGTAGCGGAGAGTACATTGAGTGATGAGGTGATCGGAGACCTGAGCGGGTATTTGAATAGCGGAACCGCTATTGCCTTCCTGCCGGGTCCGTCGGGTGTGACCGTTAGGGTAAGTACTTCAGGAGATTCTGAGGCGGAGGCTGAAGAGCGTATGAAGCCGGCTCTTGACTTCATATATAAACAGGCCGGATCGTTGATTTTTGGTGAGGGACGTGACGTACATATCAGTGAAATCGTCGGTAAAATCCTTAAAAAAAACAAGTTGACTCTTGCTGTGGCAGAAAGTTGTACCGGGGGTATGATTTCAGATACCATCACAAATATCCCTGGCAGCAGTGATTATTTTTTGGGTGGGGTTGTCGCGTATGCCAACCGGATCAAGGTGGATGTGTTAAAGGTAGAACAGGATGTGTTGGACCAATACGGGGCAGTGAGCCGGGAAGCAGCTCTTCAGATGGCCAGGGGAGTTGCCCTTAGATTCGGAGCCGAAATCGGTGTGTCAGCTACCGGGATTGCCGGCCCGGCGGGGGGGACGGAAGAGAAGCCGGTGGGTTTGGTCTGGATGGGCTTCTATCTGCCAGACAGGATTTTTGCCCTTCGGGCCCGATTCACGCATGATCGTTTAAAGAACAAACAACGGACGGTAACGGTGGTACTTGAAACCCTTCGTCGTCAGTTGTCGGGGCTGGATTCATTCCCGTATGATTTAAAACCGATTTTTTCTTGATCGCTTTCATTTTCATAACGGTGATGGCTCTTTCACTTCAGATCCAGGATCCGGATACGGTTCGAATGCCTCCGGATACTTTGACGCTTCCGTCTGACACGATTCAAGTCACAGCTCCGACGGTCACTAAAACCGATGCATCACAGCAAGCCGGGCAGGAAGGAGAGGAAGACGAGGAGGATGAGCTGGAAATTGTTCCGATGTGGCTAAATCCGGATATTCCGGCATACGAAACGGTTGAAACAGACAGTACCCTGCGGTGGTTCATGGCTTTGGACCGAACTGAACGCCTGGCCCAAAATCCCGGGGTCATTACCTATCGAACCGGCTCGTTAGGCAGGCCGATCGGGCTGGATATATATAGTTTTGAGAATCGTCATCAAGAACTGGAATTGTATGACCTGTCGGCTAATGACCCTGTAACAGGACAGGTAAACTGGAACAGGGTTCCTTACCATAAAATTAAGTCTATTGAAGCGGCTGATTGGGCGGCAACTTACTCATCTTCGATTCAACTTCGTGAACATTATCTGATCCAGCCCCGGACTTATCTGAATTTCGACGAGAGTCAGGAAAATTACCGAAGCCTTGAGTTCTCGTTTACCCACAATGTGATGGCACGAACGAATCTCGAACTTTCATATTGGGACCGTAAAGACGGTATGATCTATCCGAGAAGCAACATGGAAGGTAATCAGATCCTGGCCAGAGTCCGACATCATGTGACAGATAAACTCTTATTAAAAACGGGATATATATCAAATTCAATCGAACAGGAACAACCGTTTGGATATAATATTCAGGATTTGGGGACCTATCTGTTCAATCCATTTAATGCCGTCCCCCTGGAAACATCAGCTTCTTCCAGTCAGGGCGCGAATGATTTTTATGTACAGTTCCACCAGCGAAAGGATACGCTGAGTCCGGCGTTCAGGATGGCGGGGATTTATCATCAGAAAGACGAATGGGAGATGAATTTCAGCCAGGACACCACCCGTTACTCAGTCTCCGAATCGGGTCTGCAGGGGTGGCAGACGATGACTGCCGGGAATACGCGTATTCGGGCAACGGGCCGTGTGGGGGTTTTAAGGGATCATGCAAATGAATCCCTGAGGGATCAGGCCTGGATTCGCTGGAATGGAAAAGTAGTAGCCGAGTATCCTTTCATGGAAAGGATGGATCTTGGTTTATCTGCCGGGTATCAGGGCAGGAGTGACGGACAAACAGGGTATGATTTGTCCGGACAATTAAACATTCGTCTCACAAAGGGGTTCTATATTAAACCTTATGGGGGTTTTTCCTCGTCGATACCGGATCTTCAGGCTCTATACTGGGATTCTGAACAAGTGTCCGGAGATTCCGGCCTCGGGAATGAAACCGGATTGCGAGCAGGAATGACAACGGAGGTAGACTTGAGTTCAGACCTCTCGTTTGGCGGGCGGATAGAAGGCCGAAGGGTAGAAAAAGGGATTTTTTCTGATGAAACGGGGAACTTTGTAAATATCGATCCCTATATGAATCTGGCTGCGTCTGCATGGTTAACCCTCGACAGTCAAATCCTTGAAGGAGATCTTTCGATATCGACCCAGAGTTTTAATTCAGGTTCCGCACAGGATGTCAATCGAAATCTTGATTTGAGCGGGGATAAAATCTGGATCAGGGGCTCTTTTTATTGGAAAAACTATGTATTTGATCAGGCTGCCTTTGTGAAAGCAGGAATTTCAGGAATGTTTACTCCCGGGAATTATCTGGCGGCCGATTATCTGCCGCCGTTGAATCGCTGGCAACACGGTACGTCAACTCAATATATTCCTTCTTTTTATCGATTGGACGTCAATATTTCAGCCCGTATCCGGTGGATGATGGTACATGTCCGGTGGGAAAATGTTTTGGATCGACTGGGACAGGCAGGATACTTTGAAACAGCAGGTTACCCCATGCCTCCCCGCCGGTTTATTTTTGGGATTCGCGTGCTCTTTACAAACTAGTTGACTACTGGCTAATCCTTGTTGTTCTTTAAATTCAGCGGGAATTCTGCAATGAACGTCGACCCTTTTCCGCGTTCACTATTACACTTGATAGTTCCTCCGAGAGTTTCTATCCTTTCCTTTACGATTGAAAGGCCTAAACCCGTACTGAACTCACCTCCGGTAGGCTGATTACTCAATCTTGTGTAGCGGTCAAAAAGGTATTTGAGCTCTTCCTGTTTGATGCCCGGCCCTTCGTCCTGAACGGATAACAAAAGACGATGATTTTTATGCTCCAAAAAAACAGATACTTTACTGCCGTGCGGCGAATATTTCACTGCATTGGAGATCAGGTTATCCGCCACCTGCATAAAGATTAATTTGTCAGTATTAAATGTTTGATCTCTGAGCTCGTCATTCAGAATTACCCGGATGTTCTTTTTCTCGGCAATCTGGTTATACCACTGTACCAGTTCATCCAGTATTTTATGTATGCGATATTCCTGGATATTCATGGATAATTTACCTTCGTCATTTATTTGAAT
>JBBDNC010000034.1:0-35096 GCA_040877875.1 Balneolaceae bacterium
CCTGTAACCTACTGCTTAGAAGGCAGTTGCTCTATCCGGTTGAGCTACGGGCGCCTGTTGTCATGTTGATCGTTGTATTCCGAATGTATAGCCAGCCCGCCTGTCGGCAAACGGTTGAGGCACGATTTCTGAATAACAAGTTCTCAAGGTGTATGCGCCCGTAATGTATACGATCCGCCCGCCGGCGGACACTCATTCAAAAAACTTACGTCGGGGAGACAGGATTTGAACCTGCGACCCTCTGCTCCCAAAGCAGATGCGCTGCCGGACTGCGCCACTCCCCGAATAAGAATCCGCCCATTGGTACATTCTTTAACAACAAGAACGGTACTTCCCATTCGAATCTTCAAAAGAATCCAAATATAAAAGTATTGCTGTCAGAATGCAATAAAATCCCCGCTAAAACTTTCCTCTTCTTATACTTTCCAGGCAAGCGGAGGAAGGTTGCCTTTTGTGCCGGAGCTGGCAGGCCTGAATGGGGATTCAGTGGGTAAACGACAGATCCAGAGAAGAAAGCCCTGAGGTATTCGAGAATGCTGCAGGATATGGCCGGGAACGTGTACCCGGGTATACATTCAGGTGTGTTGAATGGGTTAAACGAGTACCGGGCAGCGTCGGACAGGTTCGCCAGGTTTCCGCAGGGGCAGAAGGGCGTTCGATGCCATTCAGGAAGTCCGCCTGAAGCCAGCCCATTCACGTATAAACCCGCTGCCGTAGGCAAAGAGCTGCACACCCGCGGAAAGAATGCTCAGCCCGGCTATCGGGAGATTCTTTTCTCGCCCGTATGCATGCAGGAAGATCGCCAGGAAATAAAGGGCCGGGAAAAGGGCAAGGAAAAGAAAGTGCCCGGGGTCAGCGATCAGCAGGATTCCTAATACCGCCATGCCGACGGTGAAAAGGGCGGGAAGGGAATGGATAAAGTTTACCTCATCCGGATAGTAGTTGCGGATGTTGATCCGCGCCCGGCCGAAAAAATGAACCTGCCGGAAAAATTGAAGAAGGTTGGCCCGCCGTTTGTGGTACACATAGGCGTCGCGAATCAAAACGGCCTTGAATCCGCTTTTGAGGATGCGAATGCTAAACTCGATATCCTCGCCCATACGGGGAATGCGGTATCCGCCCGTTTCCTGAAATACCTCTCTGGAGATGCCCATATTAAAACTTCGCGGATGAAACGGTTTCCTGCCGTTCCGGTGACCCCGGATACCGCCGGTCGTGAGGGGAGAGGACATCGTATAGCTGATGGCTTTTTGCAGCGGGGAAAACTCCGGGTGGGCACGGTCAGGGCCTCCCCACGCATCCACCGGATGCTTTTCGAGATACCGGGCAACCGTTTTAAAATAGTGAGGCGGAATCAGGCAGTCGGAATCAAAGACGACAAAATATTCCCCTTCCGCCCGTTCAAACCCGTAGTTGCGGCTGAATCCCTGTCCTGAATTCTCCTTGTAAAAATAGCGGACCTTGAGCTCTTCCCGGTATTTGTCAACGATTTCCCGGCAGGGCCGCGTTGAGCCGTCTTCTACTATCAGTACCTCGAAATCCGTAAACGACTGACGGGTCAAACTCTCCAGCAGTTCATCCACTTCCTCCGGGCGGTTGTAGACGGGGATAATGACTGAAAAAAGCATATATGGTTTTTGCCTGAATTTTACGTTCTTCTTAAGCAGAGTTATCTTCTGCAAATCCTTTGACAATATAAAAAGATTAATTTACCCCCATTGATGAAATATCTGTTCACCGCCCTCTGCTCGCTGATATGCATATCCCACGCAACGGCCCAGGAGATTACCGTGAGTCCGACGGGTTTTTCAGGGCAAAACGATGTGCGCACATTTAGCCTGGAACAGGCCCATGTTACAAAGAACCCATCGGGCCTGATCATCCGCCCCATGGAGTCAACACCGGTGGAGTTGTCCCGGGTCCGCGCTTTTTCTTTCTCTCCGGCTTCCAAATTGTTGAGTGTTTTGCAAGCAGGAGAAACGGACACCCTGCAGGCCCAGCTATTCGATTCGCGGGGCAGGGCCCTCAAGGAATTTCCCCTTGAGCACTTCAGCCCCGGTGACCATACGCTGGACGTTACGGTCTTTGACGACGGACGACAGGTGGTGCGGGATAATGTGGCGAATTTTACCTTTTTGGATACGGACGGCTCGAGGCTGTATAGCCTGTCAAACAGTACCGGAACCGCAGGAGGGGAAACTGTTTCGGAGTTTAAAGCAGATCGCTATGGGCGTACGGTGGTGCTCTACAATCCGCAGATACGCTATGATGAGCAGACAGGGTCAAGGGCAAGGATTGTCAGAGGAGAGGATCATTTGACAAACCTGTACGAGAGCCCCGGCCGGGTGATTAAAGGGATTCACATCACGGAAAATGGCAGCTATATAACCGTCATTTCAGGGCGGGAGGGGACGGACGATCGCATTTTGTTGTTTGACCGGTTCGGAAACCCGATCCGTGAAATCACGACAGGGGAGACCGTAGCAGGGACTACATTGACCGGAGATGCAAAATATCTGACGATCTTTTCCGAAAGCCGGGCTCAGGTCTACCGGGTGAGGGATCTTGAGCAAATCGGCAGCACAAGTTTGCGCGCGGCAAGTGTGTTCTACGCGGCCTATTACCCCGAGGATCAGCAGATCCTGGCACTCAGCGGTACGATTGACGGCGGGGAGGGCACAGGCCCCATTTCAGGCCCGGAAGTCCATGCGATCCATTTGGCAGAGAGGCAAATCGCACGGACAAGGATCGACTTTCCTCTTTCTGTCCTGAACCGTGACAGGATCCGGATCGTGCGAAGGGAAGCGAATCGATATTCGATTGAGGGGTTCAACCGGCACATGGAGGTGCAGGCCGGCTTTTAGCAGCCGGGCCGACATAATAATGCCCCTCTTGTCATCCGACAACCGGGGCATTTGAAAATTTGAACCGGAGAGTCCCTGTGATCAGGCGTTGGCCTGTTCTTCGGATTTGGATTCGGATTCGTTGTTTTCCGGGTTCTCCTCTGAAGATTTTTTAGATTCCAGGCTCTTTTCCGGCAAGTCCCAATCAAACTCCAGTCCGTCGCGCGACTTGTTCATCTTGATTTTAATGACGGACCCTTCCGGATGTTCCGCTTCCAGGATTTCTTCTGCAAGTGGATCTTCTATATATTTCTGGATCGCGCGATGCAGTGGCCGTGCTCCATACTTTTGGTCGAATCCTTTATCCGTAATGAAGTCTTTGGCTCCCTTCGTCAATTCAAGATCGTATCCCATTTCATGGATTCGTTTGTAGAGGTCTTCGGCCAGAATGTCGATGATCTTGAAAATATCTTCTTTTTCCAGTGCCCGGAAGGTGATGACATCATCAATCCGGTTAAGGAATTCAGGATTGAAGACTTTTTTCAGGGCGTCCTGAATGGTTGATTTCATCTGGGAATAGTCGAAGGTTCCCTCACTATTGGAGAATCCTATTCCCTTACCCATATTTCGAATATCACGGGCTCCGATATTGGAGGTCATGATAATAATCGTATTACGGAAATCAACCTTGCGTCCGAGGCTGTCGGTCAGGATTCCATCGTCCAGCACCTGAAGCAGGATGTTAAACACATCCGGGTGGGCTTTTTCAATTTCATCGAGCAGTACGACACTGTAAGGCTTGCGCCGGACTTTCTCGGTCAGGATGCCTCCTTCTTCATACCCGACATATCCCGGAGGAGCTCCCACCAGGCGTGATACACTGAACTTTTCCATGTATTCACTCATGTCGACCCGGATCAGGGCGTCTTCCTTGTCAAACAGGTATTGAGCCAGAACCTTGGCCATTTCCGTTTTACCAACTCCCGTGGGACCGAGGAAAATAAACGACCCGATGGGGCGGGAGGGATCTTTTAATCCTGCCCGCGTACGCTGAATGGCTTTTGTCAGTTTGGTAATGGCTTCATCCTGGCCAATGACTTTTTTAGAGAGCTGCTCCTTCATTTTGAGCAATTTCTTGCCTTCGCTTTGAGTAATTTTGGTGACAGGAACTCCGCTCATCATGGCGACGACGGCTGCTACATCCTCATCGGCTACATCGTAGACAATGGTTTCGGATTCTTTTTCCCAATTTTTCTGAGCCTGCTCCAGTTCTTCGAGCAACCGTTTTTCGGAATCGCGCAACCTTGCCGCTTCCTCAAAACGCTGTTTTTTTACCATTGCATTTTTTTCATTGCTCGTTTTTTCAATCTCCTCTTCAAGGTCCAGAATTTCCTGGGGTACGGTAATATTGGAAAGGTGCACCCGGGCCCCGGCTTCATCCAAAGCGTCGATGGCCTTGTCAGGCAGGAAATGATCAGTTACGTAGCGGTTCGTCAGTTTCACACAGGCATCAATCGCTTCATCGGAATAATTGACACTATGATGTTTTTCATATTTGGATTTAATCTGTTTCAGAATCTCGGTGGTTTCTTCAGGAGTAGTCGGCTCCACCATGATCTTCTGAAATCGCCGCTCCAGCGCGCCGTCTTTTTCGATATACTGACGGTATTCATTGAGGGTGGTTGCGCCGATGGCCTGGATTTCACCCCGTGCCAATGCAGGTTTCAACATGTTGGAAGCGTCGAGCGAGCCACTGGCTCCGCCGGCCCCGACAATGGTATGCAATTCGTCAATAAAGAGGATGACGTTTTCGGTTTTTTCCAGTTCGCTCATCACCGCTTTCATCCGTTCTTCAAACTGCCCTCTGTATTTTGTTCCTGCAACCAGGGCAGCAAGGTCCAGAGCGACGACCCGCTTGTCATACAGCACCCTGGAAACTTTCCTTTCGATAATTCGCGTAGCCAGTCCTTCGGCAATTGCCGTTTTACCTACGCCGGGTTCCCCGATGAGTACCGGGTTGTTCTTTTTCCGCCGGCTCAGCACCTGGGCTACACGCTCAATTTCTTTCTCCCGCCCGATAATCGGGTCGAGTTTCCCATCTTCAGCTAACTGTGTAAGATCCCGGCCGAAGTTGTCGAGTACCGGAGTTTTGGACTTTCCCATTTTCTTTTCCCGTGAACTGCCAGATTTTTGTGATCCTTTGGATGACGAGATACTGGCTTTGATATCACTCGCATCATCCGGGTCTTCGTCGCGGGATTTGCCTGATATAATCAGATCCAGCTCTTCCCGGACAGCATCATACGATATATTATACTGATGCAAAATCTGTGCCGCAATATTTTCCTCATCGCGTAAAAGTGATAATAACAGGTGTTCGGTTCCAATTGTGTCACTTTTGTAGAGTTTTGCTTCCAAATAGGTGATTCGTAGAACTTTCTCGGCCTGCTTGGTTAGGGGTATGTTTCCGACCGTGACAGATCCGCCAGTTCCGCGGACGGTATCCTCAATGGTTTTTTTAAGTTTGTACAGATCACAGTCGAGATTTTTAAGAATACGAATCGCCACACCTTCGCCCAGGCGGACGATACCAAGGATTAGATGTTCCGTCCCTATATAATCATGGCCGAGACGCAGAGCCTCCTCCCTGCTGAATTGAATGACGTCGCGTACTTTACTTGAAAAATTACCCTCCATGGTGGACCTGCAAAAAGTTTAAGTATTAATAGCTTTCGAAATATACAAACGAGTTAAAGAAAAGTTTAGTTTCTAACATTCTCCAAAGTAGTATTGCGGTATTGCAAAAGCAAACATAAACAGGTTCAAAACTGTTTATTGACGGAATAAAATATAACTGTTAATAGAGAGGTTTTCCCGTCATTTCGTCGGGTTGAGGCAAACCCATCATTTTCAATAAGGTAGGAGCTACATCCGCCAGAATTCCCTCGTTCATGCTGACATTCTCTTCCCCGATCAGAATGGCCGGTACCCGTGCATTCGTGTGAGCGGTATGGGCGCTTCCGTCGGGTTGTATCATGCAGTCGGCATTTCCATGGTCGGCTATGATCAGGATTTTATAGTCGTTTTCACGTGCCGTTCGAATGACCTTTTCGAGTTCATGGTCGATTGTTTCAACCGCCTTGACTGCCGCTTCCATAATACCGGTATGTCCGACCATATCGGGGTTGGCGTAGTTGAGAACCACCAGGTCAAATACCGCTTTGTTCAATTCGATACACAGTTTTTCGGTGACTTCCGCGGCACTCATCTCAGGTTGAAGATCGTAGGTTGCCACTTTCGGACTTTGAATCATGATCCGTTCTTCTCCCTTGTTCGGGGGCTCTATTCCCCCGTTGAAGAAATAGGTAACATGCGGATATTTTTCCGTTTCGGCGATACGAAGCTGCCTGAGATTCCGGTTGCCTACATATTCCCCCAGGGTGTTTTCCAGGTTGACAGGGGGCCAGGCAACGTGAAGGTGGCCGGCAAAAGTTTCGTCGTACGATGTAAAGGAAGAGATGTGTAAGTCAAGTTTTTCTGTCTCAAAAGGAACTTCCTCAAATTGTAAAAAGGCTTTCAGAATTTGTCTTGCACGGTCGCCGCGGATATTGAAAAAGACGACTACATCTCCCTTTTGAATTCGGCTGTTTACATCGGTTTCAACCCGGTGGGGTTCCAGGAACTCGTCCGTTTTATCTTCCTCATAGGAAGCAGTAAAGGCCTCTTCCGGACTGGAAACCGTTTTTCCCGTACCGTGGACAAGCAGTTGATAGGCTTTTTCGGTTCGTTCCCATCGTTTGTCACGGTCCATAGCGAAGTAGCGTCCGATAACCGAAGCAATTTCCCCGATTCCTTCACTCCCGGCCTTATTCAGTAAATCCCGGCAATACTGAAGTCCGCCGGTAGGGGACGTGTCGCGTCCGTCGGTAAATGCGTGGATAAACGCGTGGTCCAGGTTAAACTCCCCGGCCATTTCCAGCAGGGCATACAAGTGTTCGATATGGCTGTGGACTCCTCCGTCAGAGAAAAGTCCCATGAAATGAATTCGTCCCTTCTCTCCGGCTTTACGAAAAGCGTTTGTCAAAGCCTTGTTTTCGAAGAAGGAACCCTCCTCGATGGATTGATTGACCCTGGAAAGTTCCTGCCAGACGATCCGGCCGGCCCCGATATTGAGATGACCCACTTCGGAGTTGCCGAATTGCCCATCCGGCAAGCCAACGCTTGTTCCGCTCGCTGACAGACTTGAGTGGGGGTATTTTTGGAACAGCGAATCGATGTAAGGAGTATCCGCCCGGTCAATCGCACTTACGGAAGGGTCCTCGGCAATACCGAACCCATCCAGGATAACAAGAATTGCTTTCGAAGGTTGATCAGCCAAAATTCCCTGCTTGCTTTACTTACGACTTAAGACTGTTAACATGTTTTGTTAAGCGGGCCTTGTTGCGGGCGGCAAAATTTTTGTGTACGACTCCCTTTCCAGTCATACGATCCAGATACGAGGCGGCCTCTTTGAGATGTTTTTCAGCCTCGGCCGGGTCGGTTGAATTGAGTACATTTTTGATAAGCGTTTGCATTTTCGAACGCCGGTGCCGGTTGTGGGCCCGCCGCTTTTTATTTTGACGCATCCGCTTGATAGCTGACTTATGTTGTGGCATAATTTGTTTGTAACGTTTTAAAGCACGAATTTTTTAATAGAACACGAATTTAAAGCTTATCCATTCATTATACAAGATAGGATTGATAATTATGTCCAAAAAATTTAATTTAACTGTTCTCTGATGATTATTGTAATTGACGGCCTTTCCGGTTCAGGCAAGAGTTCAACCGCCAAAGCAGTAGCAAAGACGCTTGGGATTCAGTATCTGGATTCCGGAGCCTTGTATCGGGCGGTAACTTATATCTGGCTGGAGGAGAAGGCCTCTGACGAATTGTTCCTTGACAACCTGTTTTCAAAAGATATCCGTTTTAAATTTCAAGACGATCAATTTCACGTTTGGGTGGATGGAGAGGATGTCAGCGGAAAAATTCGTACCGGACGTGTGTCAAATCACGTCAGTACGGTCGCCTCAATGCCCGCCGTTCGCAAGTATGTAAATGAATTAATGCGGAAGGCTGTTCGGAATGACTTCTATATTGCCGACGGACGAGATCTTGGATCCGCTGTGTTTCCGGACGCAGATTTGAAGTTTTTTATGAAAGCTTCACTGGATGTTCGTGCAAAACGCAGACATGAAGAAATGACAGAGGGAGGGGAAAAAATTTCCCTTGGAGATGTAGAAAGAAATCTTGAACAAAGGGACCATCTTGACTCCACCCGTGAAATCGATCCCCTTTGCAAACCGGCCGATGCCATTGAAATTGATACAAGCGGAATAACTTTTGATGAACAGGTCCAAATGATTTGTTCGATGATTACAGAGCGTTTGAATTTAAACTGAAAACTAAAATATCAATCTTAATCCCTCTGGCAGGCTTGCCGGAGCGGCATTTTTAAACAAACCATAAATGACAGAAGAATTAAAACAGGAAACTGAAAATTTAGAATCACAAGAAAACGAAGAAGTAGAGAAAGAGAAATCTGCCGGCGAAACTGCAGAAGCTGCAAACGAAAAAGAACAAGAGACAGCGGAAACAGAGAAAAAAGAAGAGCCGGCAACTCAAGATGCCTCCCCTGAAACAGCGCCTGAAGAAGAAACGGCACAAGCTGACACATCTGTCGAAAAACAGGAAAAAAGCGAAGAACCTTTAACCGCCGAAACAGCCCCTGATGAAGAGGAACAGGAGGATCTGCCGGCAACGCCGGCTGCAAGTGATGAAGAGGAGCCCACGGCTGACACGGACGCTGAGACTGTAGCAGAAAAAGAAGAAGATGAAGATACACATGAGACTGTAGCAGAAGCTGAAGAAGCCGATGAAGATGAAGAGGCTGAAACTGAAGAAGTAAGCGCGGAGGAATTGCCGACTTTTACAGGGGAGCCTGCTGAAAAAGTTTATACATACGACCAGTTGCAGGCAGCATCGGAGGATTATACCGATGAGGAATTTGATCAACTTGCACATATGTATGAGGATACCCTCAACGAAATTGAGGAGAAGGAAATCGTTACCGGACTTGTCGTTTCGGTGGATGAAAAGTATGTAGTGGTCGATATCGGGTTTAAATCAGAAGGGATCGTCCCTGTCAATGAGTTTTCCGCCAAGGTGATTGAAAACCTGAAGCCCGGTGATGAAGTGGAGGTATTTCTGGACAAGGTGGAAGATCATGAAGGCCAGTTGATCCTCTCCCGGCGAAAAGCGGATATTTTGCAGGCGTGGGAGACCATTGAGAAAGCCCATGAAACCGGTGAAATCCTCGAGGGGAATATCCAGCGGCGAATTAAGGGGGGAATGGTTGTGGATGTATACGGAATTGACGCCTTTCTGCCCGGTTCTCAAATCGATGTGCGTCCGGTGCGCGATTTTGATGCGTATGTGGGCAAAACCATGGAATTTCAGGTTGTCAAACTGAATATGCAGGCTGAAAATGTCGTGGTTTCTCACCGTGCATTGATCGAATCTGACCTGGAAGAGCAACGTGAGGAAATTCTTGAGACGATCGAGTCTGGCCAGGTCCTCGAAGGGATTGTCAAAAATATCACGGATTTCGGAGTGTTTATCGACCTTGGTGGAGTGGACGGCTTGCTGCATATTACGGATCTTTCCTGGGGACGCGTGGAGCATCCGGAGGAAATTGTCAGCCTGGACCAGCGCATGAACGTGGCAGTTATTGATTTTGACGAGGAGTCCAAAAGGGTATCCCTGGGGCTGAAACAACTTCAGCCGCACCCATGGGATGAAATCAACGAGAAGTATCCCGAAGGGGTGCGCGTGCAGGGACGGGTCGTGTCGATCGCCGATTACGGGGCCTTTATCGAACTTGAAAAAGGCGTGGAAGGGCTGATTCACATTAGTGAGATGTCGTGGACACAGCATATCAAGCATCCCTCGCAACTGGTTGAGAAAAACGACATCATCGAATGCGTTGTGCTGAATATCAATGAAGAGGAAAAGAAGATCTCACTGGGTGTGAAGCAGCTTGAGAAAGATCCCTGGGAAGACCTTCTGGACCGGTATCCGATCGGTTCCGAGCATACGGGAACCGTACGGAACCTGACCAATTTCGGTGTTTTTGTCGAACTTGAACCGGGGATTGACGGACTGGTTCACGTTTCCGATCTGAGCTGGACGGAAAAAATCGACCACCCGAATGAGATCGTTGATAAAGGGCAGGATATGGAAGTGGTGATTCTGGCGGTTGACTTTGATAACCGGAGAATCACACTCGGGCATAAGCAAGTGGATGAAAATCCATGGGAAAAATATGCCGAGGAGTACGGCCCCGGCTCGGAAGTTGAAGGGAAGGTTTCAAAACTGACCGACAAGGGCATGTTTGTGAAGCTGGAACTGGGCGTCGATGCCTTTCTTGCAGCAAATAAGCTGAAAGAACCCGTGGAAGATATCACCGAAGCCTTCAGTGATGGAGACAAGGTGAAAGGGTTTGTCATTGAATTCGATGAATCAAGCAAAACAATTGAATTGTCGCAGCTTGAAAATGATATCAAGCAGGTGAAACCTTCCAGAAGCAAACCGGAGAAAAAGAAAAAAGATATGGAAACCGGTACGCCGACTCTTGGAGAGGTTTCCGGACTGGCAGAGAAACTTGCCGAAGCGGAGAAAGCTGAAAGCAAAGCCAAAAAGGAGAAGGGAAAAGAGACAAAGCAGAAGGAAGAGAAGAAAGAAGAACCGGAGGAGGAAGAAACGAAAGACGAAAAGAAGGAGAAGGCCAAAACCAAGGCCAAGACCAAAGCCACGTCTAAGAAGGATGAGGATGTGGAAGAAGAGGAAGGTTCAGATGGAGATGAAGAAGAAAAGGAAGAGGATGAATCATAATAGAAGTAGCCTCCAGCGAATTCATTGAATCCATCCGGATTTGGTAACCCATAAAAAAAGGCACTCTTTTAAAAGGAGTGTCTTTTTTTTATTACTTTACTTTTCAATAAAAAAGTATACCGTATTGTTTTGTGAGTTCTTATTACTTTTGATGTTTTTTCCTTGTTCTCTATTGATCGTATAAACAATATTTCTCATTGAGTTTAATTCACGATCATCTGAATATTTAACTTTCAGAGCGTTACCACCGGGTTTTAATTTTTTAACGGCGTCAATTAACGGTTGATATTTTGATGAACTGCTCCTGGAAACTTTTATTTTTGACCTCGGTACTATTTTAACTTTCATGTCATATTAATGTTTAATTGGATGGATCATAAAAAAAACTAATAAACATTAATAAATCAAATCAAAGTTATCATTAAGGTACCTGTACGGAAGAAAGTATTTTACTTACAATATCTTCTGTTGATATATTTTCAGCCTCAGCTTCAAAAGTTGGTATAATTCTGTGCCTTAAAACATCCATCGCAATCGTTCGGATATCTTCCGGGGTAACGTATGCACGATGTTCCATAAACGCATTTGCCCTGGCAGCCAGGTTCAGGTTAATGGTAGCTCTTGGGGAGGCACCGAAATTGATCAGGTCCGTCAATTCCTCCAGGTTATAATTGCCGGGGTTTCGGGTGGAAAAAACCAGATCGATAATGTATTTCTCAACTTTTTCATCAATATAAATTTCGTTGATAACCTCACGGGCTTTCAACACCTGTTCGGTATCGATGACCGGCTGAAGTTTGGGCTTTTCACCCGTTTTCGCCATTCTGCGCATGATTTCAAGTTCTTCCGCTTCGGTAGGATAATCAATATTTATTTTTAACATGAAACGGTCTACCTGTGCTTCCGGAAGGGGATAGGTTCCTTCTTGTTCTACCGGGTTTTGGGTAGCCAGGACCAGGAACGGCTCTTCCAGTTTAAAGGTCGTTTCACCGATCGTTACCTGGAGTTCCTGCATGGCTTCAAGCAGGGCGCTTTGAACTTTGGCCGGCGAGCGGTTGATTTCATCGGCCAGGATGATATTCGCAAAAATGGGGCCTTTTTTAACGGTAAATTCAGCTTCTTTTTGATTATAGATGAGAGTCCCGATCAAATCGGCCGGCAAAAGGTCCGGCGTAAACTGAAGCCGCTGAAATTTTGTATTGATGACCTTTGCAAGCGAGGACACCGTCAGGGTTTTTGCCAGGCCGGGTACACCTTCCAGCAAAACATGTCCGTCTGCAAGCAGGCCGATCAGCAGCCGGTCAATCATGTATCTCTGGCCGACGATTACCTTGTCAAGTTCTTTATTAATGTCATCGATAAAAGCACTGGTTTTTTCAATTTTTTCGCCCAATGCCTGCATGTCTAATTCGGTTGTCTGGCTCATGAAGAGTTGAGGGTATTTATCTGTTTATGTTTTGATTCAGCATTCTGTATCTTGGCACGGATTCCAGAACGGGTTAAAAGAACAAATTAATACGATTTAGTGCAAAAGGTAACGAATGGATTATTTAGAATCTTTTCTTATTGCACTCCTTCAGGGGGTGACTGAATTTCTGCCTATCAGCAGTTCGGGCCATATTGTAATGGCCCAGGCTCTTCTTGGACAGGATCTCGAACTGGGAGTCACCTTTAATATTATTGTCCATTTCGGGACGCTGTTCAGTATTATCCTGTTTTTTTATCAGGATTTGAAACTCATGCTGGGATCCGCCTTCCGGGCATTGGGCAATCCGGGACGTATTCCGGAGGAGTGGAGCCGGGATGAATCGTTGCGCTTTAACCTCTATGTACTTTTGAGCATGATCCCGGCCGGGGTGGCCGGATTCACGGTTCGACATCAGCTTGACGCTGCCTTTGCCAATCCCGTCGGCGTTGCCTGGATGTTTTTGTTTACCGGCGCATTTCTGTATGCCACCCGTTTTTTTGCCGAAGGCGTGAAGAAACTGAATGTCATGAATACCTTTTTTATTGGAGTCGCCCAAGCTGTCGCACTGATTCCGGGAGTCAGCCGTTCGGGAGCCACGATCTCCATGGGAGTGTTTCTCGGGGTTAACCGGGAGGATATCGCCCGGTTCTCTTTTATCATGATGCTGCCGGTCGTGGCAGGTGCAACACTGGTCGAGGTGATAGAGATCGGCTTCGGTCAGGTTGATTCTTCCTTCATCCCCCATTTGATCCTTGGTTTTTTCGTAGCCCTGGTTTCCGGATACTATTCCCTGAAATACCTTATCATTTTATTTAAATCAAAGGGAATCCATTACTTTGCCTGGTATTGCTGGGCTGTGGGAATCGCAGGACTTCTTTATTTTTAGCAGGGGGCAAGCAGAGCTACAAGATTGTAAAGTCCGGATGACACGGCAGCCGGTGGCTGAGCTGGACCTGGATGCAGAAACGGGAAACCGGAAAGTGATTTTAGATGTAAGCACGTACTTGTTTAACAAGATTAACCGGCCTGCAAGGGATTGGAATCTTTAGACCTGTTTACTGCAGTTAGTCAAGCCGCCTGTCCGGATGGATGGAGAGGTTAGCCGATTTGCGTGACCGCCGGCAAAAAATGAAAAAAACATGGATCCTGCCTTGATGGCATTTCCAAATTTCTATACCTTTAACGCTTTCAAATCAAAAGGAAATTGATGGTAACCTACGCTTTCGTTCTGCTTGCAGTTCTGGCCCTCTCATCGGCACTGGCAATGGTCTTGAATAAAAACACGGTGAACAGTGCCCTCTTTCTGGTATTGAATATGATTTCGATTGCCGGGTTATACTTGCTTCTCCAGGCGCAGTTTTTAGCCATTATCCAAATCCTTGTGTACGCCGGGGCGATTATGGTGCTGTTCCTCTTTGTGATCATGCTCCTGAATGTGGACGATGAAGAGCAATTTTTGCATACTTTCCGTGTAAAGTATTTTATAGCCTTCATTCTCGGTGTAGTGGTTTTGGGGCAAATCCTGTACAGCCTCGGAGGTGTTGCAGAGCTGTTGCCTGAAATTTCACCTGAGATGGCACGGGTTGGGACGGTCGAAGCGATCGGGGATGTATTGTTTACGGACTACCTTTTTGCATTTGAAATGACGGCCATTCTATTAACGGCTGCCGTGGTGGGGGCTTTGATGGTCGCGCAATACAGAATTCATAAAACGGAGCAGGAAGTATGATTGGAATCGACTGGTATCTTGCCTTAAGCGCAGTCCTGTTTACGATCGGGATTTTGGGAGTACTGATTCGCCGTAATGCCATTGTGGTATTTATGTGCGTGGAACTCATGCTGAATTCCGTTAATCTTTCCCTTATTTCCTTTGCCAGTTATCATGGGGATATCGGCGGACAAATTCTCGTTTTTTTCGCTCTTGCCGTGGCTGCCGCCGAAGCTGTCGTAGGACTGGCGATCATTCTTGCGATCTTCCGTAATAACCTTTCCGTGGATCTTTCCCAAGTGAACCTGATGCGCTGGTAACCTGCACAGTAGTGAGAAGTACTTCTGCTCTGAATGAAGAGACATCACTGTATCCACGAACACACCCCTCGCTTGTCCGAAACCGCCTTACGGCGGGTTACGGACTTCGCTTTCCCCTCTCGAGAGGGGACGGTATAGCCAAACAGGCGTCAGCCGGCTTGGCTATACCCGGGGTGTGTTCGTTGAACAATTCCCGGGGTGTGTTCGTTGAACAATTCCCGGGGTGTGTTCGTTGAACAATTCCCGGGGTGTGTTCACGGATCTACATCCGTTCTTTCTCTCAAGCTCCACCCTTCTTGCACTACAATCCTGCACGAAAAACTTCTCACTTCTTCGTTCCGCCTTTTCCCTTAAATAAAGAAAGGGGAGTTCCGTTCAAAGAACTCCCCTTTGATTTAGCAATCTATACATGAGAACCTGAGAGCGAATACGGATACCCGTCTCCAAACCCTCCCGTGCCGGAGAGAGCCTGGACGAGTAGGCCGATTTCTCTTTTAGTCCATGATTTTTCGAAGGAATGCCGGCTGGTCCGAATCACTTTTATCGATTCTTTCACGGCGGTCATTCAACAGGGTGTTGTCGTCACCACTGGCCTTTTTTTGCTGGTTTTGTTCTTCCTGTTTCGGCATTTCATCATTCGCTTCCTTCTCGAACGATCTCATATGCTTGACCTCCCTCCGGTGAATGGCCGGCGAGTCGAGATTCTTCAAATTCTTCTCACCTTTATAGAATTCGGTATCGGTCCGGCTGAACCGGCTTGCGATGTCGCCGGCTTTGGGCAAGTTTTCCAGTTTTGAATTTTTCTGCCGGAGCTCGTTTCCATTCGGAGCGACTTTCGCCTGGGAACGGTCGTCCGACAAATCAAAGCCGGTTGAAATGACAGTCACCCGGAGTTCATCCTCATACGATTCGTCCAATACGGTACCGAGAATGATTTCAGCATCCTCGCCGGCTTCCTGCTGAATGATACTGGTTGCGGTGGTCGTTTCCCGCATCCCCAGGTTGGAACCGGCTGAGATGTTGACCAGCACATTCCGCGCTCCGCGGATACTTACACCGTCGAGCAGGGGCGAGTTAATCGCTTCACGCGCAGCGATCTCGGCCCGGTCCTCGCCGTTTGCGGTTGCCGACCCCATAATTGCCGCACCTCCGTCGATCATCGTGGTCCGAACGTCGGCGAAGTCAAGGTTGATCAGACCCGGCATGAGAATCAGGTCGGATATCCCCCGTGTGGCATTATAAAGCACCTCGTTGGCAAGGTTGAAAGCGTCCATCAGGGATGTGTTTTCATCTGAAATATCCAGTAAACGCTCGTTGGGGATCACAATGACCGTATCGCAGTTCTTCTTCAGTTCCGTGATTCCCTCCAGCGCGTATTTCATTCTGACCTTGCCTTCGCAGTGGAACGGGGTGGTCACAACCCCCACAGTGAGGATTCCTTTCCGTTTGGCAATCCCGGCTACGACCGGAGCGCCTCCCGTTCCGGTTCCGCCACCCATTCCGGCGGTGATAAAGATCATATCCGCTCCGTCAACCGCCTCATCAATTTCGTGGCGGTTTTCTTCAACGGCTTCCCGTCCGATTTCAGGCCGTGCTCCTGCTCCCAGACCACTTGTCAGGTTGGCACCTACCTGAATCGAAAGATCCGCGTGATTATTTTTCAGGGCTTGTGCATCGGTATTCAGGGCTACGTATTCGACACTTGTGAGCCCTTTGTTAATCATGTTGTTTATGGCATTTCCGCCGCCGCCGCCGACTCCTATTACTTTTATCTTCGCATTGTCCTGACTCTTTTCGTCAAAACTAAAGCGGGTTGTTAAATCTGACATAATGTTAACTCCTTGTATTTAGATTGCTTTATTTTAGGTTGATTCCTGTATCTGTAGATGGTTTGTTATAACTCTTTAAACCAGCTTTTCATCCGATCGGCGATTTTAGTCATCACCTTTTCTACGCCGGACCCCCTGGATGAAGTGGGGACCATCGCCTGGCTGCCCGCATTGCCTGTTTTCAATGCATGGATGACAAGTCCAACACCGGTTGCATATATCGGGCTGTTCACTTCGTCGGTCAGACCGCCCGCCAGGCCTAACGGCCGACCTATTTTGGCGTCCATGCCCAACACTTCATTGGCCAGTGGACCCACATTCCTGATCAGGGAACCGCCGCCGGTCAGTACCACACCGGCACTGAGTGCATCTGCATAGTTGCTGCGTTTTACTTCTATTGCGACGATTTCCATAATTTCTTCCATCCGCGCCTGGATGATCTTGGCAAGAATACTTTTGGTGATTTCCTTTGGAGGCCTCCCGGCAATCCCCGGGACGGTGATTGTTTCATCCTCTTCAATCATATCCACAAAACATTCACCGTGATTTTGTTTCAGTTTTTCCGCCTGGTCATCCAGTACACTTAATCCCAGCCGGATATCGTCTGTAACTTTTTTGCCGGCAATGGCAATTACGGCCGTATGACGAATCGTGTTATCCTGGAATACGGCGAGGTCTGTCGTTCCGCCTCCGATATCCACAAGAACCACTCCGGCTTCTTTTTCATCATCGTCCAGCACCGCGTATGAAGAAGCCAGCGGTTCGAGAATGATATCCGCTACCTGGTATCCCGCACGCTCCACGCACCGGTAAATATTTTTGGCCGCTGATACGAGCCCGGTGATGATGTGGACTTCCGCCTCCATTCTCATACCGTTCATCCCGACCGGGTCACTGATCCCGTCTTGTCCGTCGACTACAAATTCCTGCGGGATAATATGGATGATCTGCTGATCGGGGGGGAGCATAATACGCTGGCAGTCCTCGAGCAGGCGCTCCACATCCCGCAAAGTGATCTCCTTGTCACGGTTGTTGATGGTAATCACACCTTTGCTTCGGATGCTGCGGATATGATCGCCCGCGATGCCTACATTCACGGAATTCACTTCAATCCCCGAGGCGAGTTCCGCCTGTTCAACGGCTGTTTTAATGGCATTGACCGTCTTGTCGATATTGACAACCACTCCCCGGTTCAGCCCGCCGCTCGGAGCTTTGCCGACACCGAGGATATGGATCTGATCCTTGTCATCAATGGATGCAACAACTGCACATACTTTGGTTGTACCGATATCAAGGCCGACTACGATTCTTTCGTTTTCTTCACTCATGGTGGTGTTGGATTATCTGTCTGCTGTTGGTTTGAAAATTCATTCTTCGTGTGTTACAATCTGGTTGCGGAACCGTAAATCAATGGATGAAAAATTCCGGATTCCTTTTGTCCTGACCACTTCCGCATAAAATGTTTCCCAATAGCGGAGTTTCTCCCCGAAATCGCCCGATCCGAACAGGAGCTTGACTCCATTTTCGTGGCTGAGGGCAATGACCCCTTCCCGCTGGTTGTACGTCACTTCACTGAGGGTCGCCCAGCCGAATTTGTTGGATCTGGCCGAAACAAGGAAATCACGAACTGTCAAAAATGCTTCGGATTTAAGGGTATCCCCGACCGATGGGGCCTGAAACCCGTACAACAGGGGCACATCTACCTGTTTTTCCAATATGAGCGGAAGGATGATCCCTTCCGAATCGGTAAAAGCCCGCTGATCGTTTTCAATCAGGAGTGCGAGAGGCTGTCGTTCCTCAACCCGGAAAGTCAGGGAACCACTTGCCTCCATTTGAACCGATGCATCACGTACATAGGGCAGGGTTTTTACCTGCCGGATCAGATCCATAAAATTCACACTGTCGGCATGCATGCCCACCGGCGCTTCAAAACTCGCTGTAAGATCCTCCTGCGAGGTAAAGTTGTATCCGGTGAAACGAACGTCCCGAATGGTCGAGTTCTGTTCCCAATAGAATCCTGCAGTAATCGCAAGGCCGAGGAAAAGAACCACCGACAGGAATCCTGCCAGCCGTCGGACGGATCCACGGTCAGCAGAACTACGCCGGGCTTTAGTATGTGTCCGTTTTTTGTTGCTCATTCGTCTTTCTTCAGGGTTTCCACAAATTGTTCGCCGTATTGATAGATATCCCCGGCTCCCATGGTGATCACGATATCGCCGGGCCGGACAATTTCTTTAAGCTTCGCTGCCAGTTCGGTTTTTTGTTCGACATAATGGACTCCCCGGTGACCGGATTGTTCGGCTGTATCTGAAATCAATTTTCCTGTGACTCCTTCAATCGGTTCTTCCCGGGAGGGATAGATGTCGGTAATGACCAAAATTTCGGCGTCAAAAAACGAGAGTCCGAATTCGCGATACATCTTTTGCGTCCGGGAGTACAGGTGCGGCTGAAACACCGCAACGATCCGGCGGTCAGGCCATCCGTTCCGGGCAGCCAGCAAAGTTGCCTGAACTTCGGTCGGGTGATGGGCGTAGTCGTCAATCACCATGATGTCATTCTTGTCGATTTTTAGCTGAAACCTGCGAAAGACCCCTTCATATCGTTCCAGGCCGGATTTAATTTTTTTAAAGGGAATTTCGAGTTCAAGCCCCGTCGCAACGGCAGCCAGAGCATTTTTAACATTGTGGTCACCCGGTGTCCGGAGGGTGATTTCACCGAGTACGTTCTCGTCACGCACAACGGTAAACGTCGTATAAAACTGGTCTTTTTCAAGATTGACCGCCCGAACCTTTGCCTGGGGAGTAAAGCCGTAACTGAGTGTCCTGCGTTTGATTTCCGGGATAATACTTCGAACCACCGGGTCGTCGAGACACACGATAACCGCACCATAAAAGGGAACCTTGTTCGCAAATTCTATAAATGAACTTTTCACATCCTCCAGGTCCTTGTAAATGTCGAGGTGTTCGGCTTCGATGTTTGTAATAATTGCCAGGGAAGGAGAAAGGCGAAGGAAGGTACGGTCAAACTCATCGGCCTCCACCACGATGATATCTCCTTTCCCAACCACGGCGTTGGTTTTGTCAAAACTGTGCACGCGTCCGCCGACAATAATGGTCGGGTCAAAACTTCCGTCCTGGATCACATGGCCGACCAGGGTTGTCGTAGTCGTTTTCCCGTGGGTGCCTGCAACGCCGATGCCATATTTCATTCTCATCAGTTCGGCGAGCATTTCGGCTCGCTTGATCACGGGGACCTGCCGGGTCATGGCCGTCCGGGTTTCTACGTTGTCCTGAGCCTTGATGGCACTGGTGTAGACGACGACGTCGGCCCCGGCAATATGCTTTTCATTGTGCCCGTGATAGACTTCGGCTCCCAATTCCTGAAGCCGGCGGGTCGTATCGCTGGTTTTTCCATCCGAGCCGGTCACCTTATATCCTTTCTGAAGCAATATTTCAGCTATGCCGCTCATGCCAATGCCACCGATCCCGACCATATGTATATGGCGGGTTCGTCCAAAAATCGGCTGCGTTTGAATCGGCTCTTTACTCATGTGGTTTGCTTAGGGTACTTTAAAATTTCTTTTGCAATGACTTGAGAAGCTTCCGGTTTTGCCAGACGCCGTGCCGCCTGTTTCATTTCATCCAGTTTTCTGCTGTCGGAAATCAAATTTTCCGTGATGACAAAGAGTTCTTCCGCAGCCCGGTGGTCTTCGAGCAGTACGGCTGCTCCCTGATCCGTCATCGCCTGTGCGTTTTGGGTCTGATGGTCGCCGGCTACATTCGGCGAGGGCACCAGGACAGCAGGAGTCCCTGTCAGCATCAGTTCGCTGCAGGTTGCGGCTCCGGCCCGGCTCACAGCCAGGTCGGCCGATGCATAGGCAGCCGGCATGTCGTCAATGAACTCAAGAAGCCGCAGGTTGGGATAGGAGGCTGTTTCAATTTTTTGGCTGAGTCCCTCGAAATAACGCTGCCCGCACTGCCAGATAATTTGCAGTTTCAGGTGGTTGTGGAACGCTTCCAGATGTTTTTCAACCGCCTCATTTAAGACTCTGGCTCCGCCGCTTCCTCCAAGCACAAGCAGAACCGGGAGTGCGGAACTAAAATTAAATACCTTCAATGCCCGGGGCCGATCCATTTGCGTAAGGGAGGATCTCAACGGATTGCCGGTAAGGGTAACTTTCCCCTCGGGCAGATGTTGAGCTGCAGCTTCAAACGCCGTGAAAATAACGAAAGCGTGTTTGGCCAGCAGACGGTTGGTAACCCCCGGATAACTGTTCTGCTCCTGCAAAACCAGGGGAAGTCCGAGTTTGGCCGCTATCCATCCCACGGGGCCGGCTGCAAATCCGCCACAGGAGATGACAATGTCGGGCCTGAACCGTCGCAGAATAAACAGGCTTTGAAACAGGCTCACGATCAGTTTCAGGGGGAACAACAGGTTTTGGGGAGTCAGGCTTCTTTGAAAACCGCTGATCCAGATGCTCTTGATGAGGTACCCGGCCCTAGGCACGGCTTCCCACTCCATCCGGCTGCGTGTGCCGACAAAAAGGATTTCGGTATCCGGATTCAGTTCTTTCAGGGCATCCGCAATAGCGATTGCCGGAAATACGTGACCTCCCGTACCACCTGCCGCAATGAGCACACGAGGTGCGCTCACTGCGGAGGTGCGGGAGTTTGTAGATGATATGTCCGTTGTGTCAGCGTACATGAATGAGTCAGCCGAAGTAAAAAGTGGATTTATGATTACGATTATGTTTCGAAATATTCAGCAGGATCCCGACCATCAGTCCGGTAAACAGCATGCTGGTGCCTCCGTAACTGACAAAGGGCATCGGCAGGCCGGTAACCGGCAGTAAACCGGAGGCCACAGCCGCGTTGACATACCCGAACAGGACAACCGCCAGAGTACAGGCCGTGGCCATCAGGGTTCCGAGGGAATCTTCTGCGTTTCGGGCAATGACTGCTATGCCCCGATAAAGGATCAGTGTAAACAACAGGATGATCAGCCCGGAGCCTATGATTCCATATTCCTCTGCGATGATGGCAAAAATAAAGTCGTTATAGGGAGCCGGCAGGAAGTCGCGCTGGGTGCTTTTCCCGATCCCCACTCCGAAGATATTTCCCTGGGCAATTGCGATATAAGCTTGCTGAGCCTGGTAGCCGTTACCGGGCACAAGCTCTTCACTATTGATATTCATTACCTGTTCCGCATATTCCTGAAGCCGGCTTTGACGTTCGGCCGAGGTACTGACCAGTGTGCCTGCACCCAGGGCCCCGACCAAAACCAGTGCCGCCAGGTGCAAGACACTGATTCGCCCGATAAACATCAAAATCATGCTAATGGTCAGAAGAAGCGCCGCACTGCTGAAATCCTCCAGTCCGATCAACCCGCAGGTGATGACCACCCAAAAGAGGATCGGGAGAAAAGCCCGTTGAAAATCTTTGATATAGTCTTGTTTTTCACGCAGAAGCACCGCAACATGAATCAGTAAAGCTACAGAAGCGAGGGAAGAGGGCTGAAATGAGAATGCGCCGACCGAAAGGGATCGTCTTGCCCCGAATATTACATCTCCGTAAATCATGACGGCAATCAGCAGCAGCCAGCTTATGACCAGGGCGATCCGGCTGTACCTTGCCACGATGTGATAGTCAAGTTTTGAAGCGATCAGCATGACTACAAAGGCGATTCCGAGTTTGAACATGTGACCGGCGACCAGGCTGCCCGCCGTCGTCCCCTTTGCATCGGCGAAATAGGCAATCGATGAATATACCGCCAGGACGCCGAAGGTCATCAGCATGACGACGGCAACCAGCAAGATGCGGTCGCTTCCCTGATTGCGGGTGTCGATTTCTTCCGGGCCGGTGCCCAGAATCGAACTCAGATTGCTATTTGGTGTGGTATAAAACAATATGCGTGATTAAAAATTATGTCCGCCAGCCGGCGGGTGGAATGAAAACCTATTTTACTGACATCCGATACTGTTAACTGTTCAAAGTTCGAGGACGGACTGTTTAAAGACTTCGCCCCGGTGTTCGTAATTGTCAAACATATCAAAGGAGGAACAGGCCGGGCTCAGAAGTACAATTTCACCTCTTTTGGCCTGTTTGTATGACAGCCGTACGGCTTCTTTCATGGTTTCGGCTTCGAGGTAGTTGAGAACGGTCTTGCCGATCTGTTTTTTAATCGCCGGCCGTGCTTCGCCGATTGCGATCACCGTATGAACTTTCTCGCGCAACAAACCTTCCAGCTCCGTATAGTCGTTCCCCTTGTCGCGACCGCCGAGAATCAACACAATGGGCATATTGAAGCTGTCAAGTGCATACCAGACGGCATTGATATTGGTTGCTTTGCTGTCGTTGACATATCGGACCCCTTCGTGGACCCGAACTTGTTCGAGGCGATGCTCGACTCCTTCAAATGTCTTCAGGCTTTCACGAATCGCATCACTTTTGATCTCCGAAGCCCGTGCGGCCAGGGCCGTTGCAAGTCCGTTGTTCAGATTATGACGGCCTGCCAATCCTATTTCGTCGATATGCATAAAAGGTTCCTCTTTGTTGTTAAATTTGAATACAATTTGCTGATCCCGGACAAACGCTCCTGCATCCACTTCCCGGGAATCGGAAAAAGCGAGCAGTTGCGGATGATGTTTCTTCTTCTGTAATTCATTTGCCCGGGCGGCGAGTGACGGGTCTTCCTGATTGTAGATAAATATGTCATCCGCCGACTGGTTTTCGGTCAGCCTAAATTTCGACTGCTTATACAGTTCAAAATCGTTGTTGTACCGGTCGAGGTGGTCGGGGGTGATATTCAAAATGATTCCGATATCCGGGCGAAACCGGTCGATATGATCGAGCTGGAAGCTGCTTACTTCCAGCATCACGGTTGAGTCCGGCCCGGTTCGGCTGACCTGCCCGGAGAGTGCCGATCCGATATTCCCTGCGGACAGGCTGGGTTTTTGAGCCTTTTTCCAGGTATGGCTTAACCAGCTTGTCACCGTTGTTTTCCCGTTGCTTCCCGTTACGGCAATCGTCCTGCTGCGGTTGAACCAGCTTGCCACTTCAAGTTCCGAAACAACCTGTTTCCCTTTATCGAGATAATGTCTTACCAGCGGGATTGTGCTCGGAACTCCCGGGCTCAAGACTGCTATTTCCGCCGATCTTGCCTTTTCCGTATGTCCATTTTCTTCATACGGAATGTGTTCCGTTTCAAGCTGTTGTTTGACAGCGTCAGAGATCGTTGAAATATCGCTGACAAATACCTTCGCACCCTTCTGCTTTAAAAGGGAGGCAACGGCCAGTCCGCTCCGGGCAGCCCCGATCACCACGATATGTTTATTATTCAAGTCTCTCATCGGAGTTTCAGGGTTAACAGGCTTATAATTCCAAGGAGTACGGCGATAATCCAGAATCGTACGACGATTTTGGATTCGGGCCATCCCTTCTTTTCAAAGTGATGATGGATCGGTGCCATCAGAAAAACCCGCCGGGCTTCCCCGTATTTCCACCGAGTGTATTTAAACCAGGTTGTCTGGATGATGACCGACAAGGTTTCAACAAAAAATATTCCGCAAATAATGGGCAATAACAGTTCCTTGTGGATCATCAGGGCGACCGCTCCCAACGCGCCACCCAGGGCGAGAGAGCCGGTATCCCCCATAAAGACCGAGGCCGGATACGTGTTATACCAGAGGAATCCCATGCAGGCTCCTACCAGTGAAGCACAAAAAATGGTCAGTTCTCCCGATCCGGGCAGATACATTATGTTTAGAAAATTCGAAAAGTCGACCCGCCCCGATACGTAGGCAAAGATTCCGAGGACGACTCCGGCGATGGCTGAGGTTCCGGAGGCCAGTCCGTCCAGTCCGTCAGTCAGATTCACTGCATTGCTGACTGCCGTGAGGACAAATACCACGATTGCGAGATAGAGAATCCAGCTCCATTCTCCGAGAATTGCATAATCGATATTTACATTTTTGAGAAATGGGACCGTTGAGAGAGTATTGTAATCGGCAAAGTCCGGCCACCAATAGAGAAAACCGCCCAACACCAGCCCGACTGTAATCTGTCCGAAAATTTTAAATTTGCCGTGAAGCCCACTCTTGTTCTTTCTGATGACTTTGATATAATCATCGACAAAACCCACCAGTCCCAACAGGAGGGTTGAAATCACAATCATCCAGGTATAAATACTGTCAAGCCGCATCCACAGCAGAGCCGGGATGACAATAGCCAGGATGATGATCACGCCTCCCATGGTGGGAGTATGTGATTTTTTCAAATGGGTATCCAATCCGATGTCATCGCGTATCACTTCCTTCAGTTGCATGCTTTCCAGCCAGAAAATGATTTTCCGGCCGATTAACACGCTGATCACCAGGGCGGTTGCCGCAGCGAGGGCCGTCCGGGTGGTGATATAGGAAAAAGCACCGAATCCGGGGGGCTGGTACTGTTGTTGTAACCATTCAAGCAGGGCGTAGAGCATCAGGACACCTCCGTCGGTTTTTCGGAGTTTTTGCGCCGGTTGAGTGCCTCCCGGGCAACTTCGCGGTCATCAAAATCGAATCTTTCCCCCTTGATTTCCT
Source organism: Balneolaceae bacterium (assembly GCA_040877875.1). GTDB lineage: Bacteria > Bacteroidota > Rhodothermia > Balneolales > Balneolaceae > JBBDNC01. The sequence goes on from JBBDNC010000034.1 coordinate 24,676, forward strand.
GATACGTTTCGTGTCCCTTTCCGGCAATGAGAATGATGGAATCGGCCGGTGCGTGGAGTACGGTTTCAGTAATGGCCTGTTTCCGTGAAAGAATTTCGTTCCAGGCGGAATTTTTTGAGAATCCACCGGCGATTTCCCGGAGGATCGCTTCAGGGTCTTCCGAGCGGGGATTATCAGAGGTGATCACCGTTTCATCGGCATAATTTTCAGCAATCCGGGCCATCAGCGGCCGTTTTTCACGGTCCCGGTCACCGCCACACCCGAATACGATGATCAGTTTTTGATCCTCTCCTTTGAGATGTTTCAGGGTAGCGGCCACGTTTTTAAGAGCGTCGGGTGTATGGGCATAGTCCACCACAATCAAAGGCAGGAAACCCGTCTGGTCAGCCGGAGTGACTTTCTCAAGCCTTCCGGGGGCACCCTGGCAATTTCCCAAAGCTTTTGCGATCTTATCCGCGGAAAAGCCGAGTGCTTTGACCATCAGAAATGCTTCAGCCACATTACAGGCATTGAACTGTCCGATCAGGGGAGAGGAAACACGGATGTCGTCGATCAAAATTTCGATTCCTGACTCTGTTGACCGGGCCAGTTTACACCGGACCTCCGCTTCACGGTTAAAAGCGAAAGAGATCAGATGAGCGGCACAGTCCTCCGTCATTTTTTCCCCGAAGGGGTCATCAAAATTGACCACTGCCCAGTCATTTTCTCTCAGGCAGTCAAAAAGCTTTTTCTTGGCTGCCGCATAACTTTTCAAATCCCCGTGATAGTCCAGATGGTCGTGCGTCAGGTTGGTAAATGCCGCCACTTTAAAATTCAGTCCGCCCGTCCGGTTTTGATCCAGGGCGTGAGAAGATACTTCCATGACCAGGTGGGTACATCCGGCATCGGCAAAGGCTCTCATATCCGAGGCGATTTCAATCGGGTCTGCCGTGGTAAGGGTGCTTTCAATTCGGTGATTGTCAAACTGTTTGACGATCGTTCCCAGCAGGGCGGTATTCACATCAAGTTCTTTCAGGGCCTGCCAGACAAGGGTTGCGACCGTGGTTTTGCCATTCGTACCCGTAACCCCGATCAGCGTCAGTTCTCCGGAGGGGTTTCCCCGGAATGCCTGGGCAAGTTTGCCGAGCAGGGGCCGTGTGTTTTCCACAAGGATCACGGCGGGTTCAGGTGAACCGGCCTCATATGGCTTTTCGCAAATCACGACCGAGGCACCCTTGCCGATCGCCTCGTCGATAAAACGGTGGCCGTCCGAACGCAGCCCCTGAACGGCGATAAACACGTCGTTTTCCCGTACATCCCGGGAGTCCTGACGGAGCGATCCGATCACGGAGGGGGCGTTCCCGGTAACCGAAATGGGATTACAGAGCGATATGAGATCTTTATATGTCAATTTCGGGACGATGCAGCGATTGCTGAGGATTGGGTTAGGGTTCTTGCTTTTCCCCTTACGGTGACGGTTCGGCCTTTCCGCATCACTTCACCCGGTTGGGGAAATTGAGTATAAATCGTACCGGAGCCGATCAACTGTATATTCAGGCCGAGTTCGGCCAGGATGGCTGTTGCCTGTCTCATACTTTGATTTCTCAAATCGGGGATTTTTGCAAAACCTTTGTCGAGAGAGTCGGTTTTGAAGTCAGATAGTTCCAATACCAATGGATCCTCTTCAGAAATCTGTTCCCCGGCTTCAGGGGTTTGAGAGATGATGCGGGATCCGCTTCCTTTCGTTTGATAGACAATTTTTTGGTTGGAGAGCAGACGTTTAGCCTTGTCGGTGGTAAAACCAACAAGCGATGGAGCATAGGTCCATTGTTTATGCTCCATCTGCTGTTGGTCTGGGGTAATGGACCGCTGTATCTCATTGTCGAGACCTGCGATCCTTGCAGCTGTCTGCCTGAAAATCTGTCCTGCCGTATATCCGCCGTAGATACTGGTTTTGGGTTCATCCAGCATGATTAAAAGGGCATATTCCGGATCATCTGCAGGGAAAAAACCTGTAAAGGAAGCCCGGTAGGCGGTTCGGTAGCGGCCGTCCATATATTTTTGGGCAGTCCCGGTTTTCCCGGCAATCGGCAGGCCGTCAACCGCTGCCCATCCGGCCGTACCGGAATCGGTGACGACCTCTTTAAATACGGGCAGAAGTTTTTCAATGGTTTCTTTTTTAGCGATTTGTCTCACTTTCACTGGCTTGTTCGTTTCTACGGTATTTCCAAATTCATCCGTGATTTTGTCAACGATATAGGGACGCATCATCATGCCCTTGTTCCCGAACGCGGCGTATGCCTGCAGGATCTGCAAGGGGGTTGCCTGTATTTCATAGCCAATGGCCATCCAGGGCAGGGTTACCTGGCTCCATTCAAACGGTTTCGGGAGGCGGCCAGCTTCCTCGTTGGGCAAGTCCACGTAGGTGGGGGAGCCGAATCCGAGATTGCGGGCATATTGATAAAATACCCGGGGCGGGAGACGCATGGCGATCTCCGAGACGGCAATATTGGAGGATTGGGCAATGGCCTGTGTGAAGTCGACGGTCCCCAGCGGGTCGTGGTCGCGCATGGCCTGACCGTGAATGATGCGTACACCGTTCTCCTCTGTTTCGAATTCTTCTTCAAAATTGACGACTCCCTGTTCGAGGGCGGCGATGGCTGTAACAATCTTAAACGTGGAACCCGGTTCAACCATATCGGATACCGCGTAGTTTCTGCGGTTTATCGATTCTCCGGAAGCCGGTGTATTGGGATCGAATGTCGGGTAGTTGGCCAGGGCTTTGATCGCGCCGGTTTTTGGATTTATGACAATGCCGGTTCCGTAGTTCGAACGGGTTTGGCGGATCCCTGCTTCCAGCTCCTCTTCCAGGATTGCCTGTATGTATGAATCAATCGTGGTATGAAGGGAATGGCCCTGAATCGGTGTTTTTCGCGGGGCTCCGACATAGGCAAAGATCCGGTTCATCCGGTCGCGGCGTACTTGCTGCAGCCCGTCTTCGCCTTTCAGGTGATCGTCATAATAATTTTCCAGGCCAATCATCCCGGTCAGCGTATGATTGACAAATCCCAGGGTATGGGCTGCCAAAGAGCCGAAACTGTAATTGCGTTTATATTCTTCTTCCAGGATCACGCCCGGAATATTCAAATTCCGGATTGTATCGCTCGTATTGACATCAATACTGTTTTCAAGAACCACATAGCGGGATTGAGAGGGGGCACTTTGGATCTTGTTTCTGTAATAGGATGCAGAACGGTTTGTATGGTCGGCAAGGGTTGAGCAAAGAAGTGAGAGATGGTCCCGGGTAAGATCCGGGAAACGCGGATCCAGGGCTATTTTATAAACGACCGAATTGGTAGCGAGTACACTCCCGTTCTCATCATAAATGTTGCCGCGCTGGGCCGGGATGTTGATGTAATTAATAGCCTGGTTACTCCAGAGTTCACGCAGATTATCCCCTTCCACGAAGTTGACGCGGAAAATTTGAAGAATAATTAAAGAGGGAATGAGCAGAACAAGTCCTAAAACTACGAACATTCTGCTCAATATAGCTGTGTGTTCGTTCACGATGGTGACTCACTTATTCAGTATTAAAACCTTGTCTGCCGGACCGGGATTGATGAAACCCTGTTCCTGTGCTTTTTGATAGATCTCCTTCGGGCCGATCATCCGGTCGAATTCCAGCCGTTTTTCAGAGTGTATCCGTTTGATCTTGTTGAACTCGGATTCAAGCTGTTGAACCTCTTGCAATGTTCGTTGCGTACTAAAAACATGATTGATATAGAGAATCCCGAAGATTCCGATCAAAAAACTTATGAGAATGACTTTCCATGGAGTAATCGATGGAAATTTGAGTTTGCTTTGGGTACCGTTGTTTTTTCGTCTTCCGTATGAAGGGGATAAACCGATGGAGCCCGAACTCTTGGTTCGTCCGGTAGCCGGACGGAAATATTTTACTCCCTTTTTGGAGGGGGTCCGTTTGTTTGACCGGGTTTTAGTATCAGTAAATTTAGATTGAACGAACATAATCAAGCCTCCGGTTCAATTTTGCGGGCAGCTCTCATCCGGGCACTTCGTGCGGCCGGATTTTTTTTAATTTCCTCATCCGAAGGGACGACAATATTTTTAGTCAGTGCTTCAATATTTTTTATTTCGTGGCCGTAGAAATCCTTTTTTATTCTTCCTTCATGATTCCCGCTCCTGAAAAATGTCTTGACAATGCGGTCTTCAAGCGAGTGATAGGAGATGGCGACCATGCGTCCGTCGACCCTGATCAGCTCCAGTGCTTCGGTCAGGGCTGATTTCAGCATATCCAGTTCACGGTTCACCTCAATCCGGATGGCCTGAAACACTCTGGCCAGTGATTTGGTAGTGTGCGGGCCGTGCACAACCTGGCGGACAGCTTCCCGGAGCTCGCCGGTGGTTTCCAGCGGGCGGCGATCGATGATGGATTTGGCAATCTGACGGCTCAGCCGCTCCTCGCCCAGATGGAAAATGATATCCCGCAGCTTTTCATATGAATATTCATTGACGACCTGGTAGGCCGATACTCCGCTCAGCTCACTCATCCTCATGTCGAGCGGGCCGTCGTTTTGAAAACTGAATCCGCGTTCGGGTTCCTTTAACTGGTGAGTGGAGACTCCCAGGTCAAACAGGATTCCGGAGATATTCCCATGGGTTTCCGGGGGCAGGAGGGTAGATAGGTACCCGAAATTGCCGTGCAGCGGTTTGAACCGCGGGTCATCACCGACAAGGGTTTTGGCTGCCTCCAGGGCCTCTATGTCCTGGTCGATTCCATAGACGAGAGCGTTTTGGCCAAGACGCTTCAGGATCTCTTCCGTGTGCCCACCCCCTCCGAGGGTCGCATCCACATAGATCCCGTCCGGGTCGGTGACAAGAAAGTCGACCGATGGATCCAGCAGTACCGGAATATGTTCATGGTATTGGGTCATTTCACTCTCCATCATCTTCTCCGTTATCTCCCATTACACGTTCGAAGAGCTCCTGGTAGGATTCGAAACTGAGGTTGGCATCCACTTCCTCCAGTTTTTCGGGCGACCATATTTCAATTCGTTCGCCGCTGCCTATGAAGATTGCCCGGCCGTCAATGCCGGCCCAATCCATCAAGTGGGAGGGGAGAGGCAGGCGGTTTTGCTTGTCCAGGGTAAGGTCTTCGGCAAACCGAAGAAAGTTACGTTTTACGGTGCGCCCTTCTTTGGTAAAACTGTTAATGCTTGATAATTTCGTTTCAACAATTGCCCATTCGTTCTGCGGGTATAGATAGAGGCAGGGTTCGAGTCCCCGGAGCAATGTGAAATTTTCCTGTGCCTCGGGGTTCAGTGCTTTACGCAGCTTGGCCGGAAAAGCGACACGGCCCTTCGCATCTACACTGTGTTCATATTCCCCTTTGAAGCTCGGCACGGTCAATTAACGGTTAAGTTGTGATTGCTATAGCGTTGGGCAAATGCTTCGGGGACTTGCTAATTATCCCCACTATCTCCCACTTCACCCCACAATGTACCCCATTATAAACTATTTTGTCAAGAAAAAATGAATTAAAAACGCAAATTTAATCTTGAGTAAAACTCAATTAGACCTATAAAGTGTATTGTATATATAATGATGATGGCTTTAGAGAGAGGAAAAATGTATTTATACATATATTGTATATAATAATGTGGATAACTTAATTGTGAGAGGGAAAAGGGGATAGGTGAGAGCGAGTAGTGAAAAGAGGAGATCGAATGTTTTATTTCTTGGAAAAGACGGGTTAGGTGGACATCAATAATATGTTTAACTTTCGTTCTTTACATCCGGGCGTTAAATTCCGGGGCGGGTATGGAATCCGGCATTCAGTGGAAACTTCTGTTTATTGACGGGAAACAGCACGAATTTGTCATCATTCATACCGGGCCCCGAAACGAAGCAAAAGGTTGGATTTGACAATACCGTGTTGAATGCATTATTAATTTGGATAGTTCGAGGATTATTATGGGATTTGGTGGATTTGAATGGTTGATTATCGTTGTGGTTATTCTTTTTCTGTTCGGCGGGAAAAAGATCCCTCAACTTGCCCGGGGATTGGGCAGAGGGCTTGTTGAATTTCGGAAGGCCAAGGATTCCGATGATGATGAAATTGAAGGATCGGAAGAAACGGACGAACGAAATCGATCGTCTAACGAATAGAGAGACCGGTTTCGGGAGCTGAAGCCCGAACCGTGGGTTCTATCTCGAGGGCTTTGCAAAACCAGGAGTTTTGGTTAGGATCAAAGCCTGTCCGCCGGCCGGCGGATCGGAACCGCAGTTTATCAGGCATAAATGAGGATTTCGAATTCGCGAAAATGCTGAGATTGGGCAAAACAACAGTTTTGCAAAGCCCTCTATGGAATAGAACACTTCGGTCCGGCAGGGGACAAACCGCTTCGGGATTTTCCCCCTGTGTTGATTCAACTGTTTTCGGGGAGGGGGGTACGTCTTTTCTTTAACTCCGGTTGACAAAATGGGTTTTGCCGGGCACCCCGTTTTTGACCGCGGCTTTGGTAACCGTATCGGTGCCATAAAAATTATTCAGACAGTCCGTGGCCCGGTAGAGGTTCTTCATCCGGTGATCTTCCCGGAAAAAGATTTCGAGCTGATCGGTATGTTTCATTTCGATCGTGTAGAGCCCGATTCCCCGGATGGTATGGCCCTTTCGCAAGGCTGCCTGCACCCCTTCCATCGCTTTGGGCAGACAGGCACTGAGCACGTAATCATCCAGATTGGTATAGCCGGGGGTATTGAAGGCGAAGCTGACCCCGTCCCACTCCACATCCTGGTAGCGGATATGGCAGCCCCACCGCCGGGCCTTCCGTTCGTAGCCGCGCATCCGGTAGCAGACTTTTCGAACGGCCTTTACCACTTCCCCCTTGATCTGTTCGGTGTTCCGGGTCCAGTCGGAAAAAGTATGCATATAGCTCACTTCGTCCGGTACATGGTTTTCATTATTGAGGACTTTGGCTTTGTCCCTGCCGGTGACGGTCTCGAAAAACAGTTGCCCCTGCATCTCTCCGAATAATTTCCGGAAAGGGGCCGGCCCTTCGCGGTGGGCATCGGCGATGGTGTGGATCCCGTACCCTCGCAGTTTCCGGTAGCGCCGTGATCCGATTCCCCACACCTCATCCAGGGGAAGGGAAAACAGGTGTTCGGCCGCATCGTCGGGGTTGAGAATCATGAGCAGTCCGTCCGGCTTGCGAAGTCCCGATGCAAGTTTCGCATAGGTTTTGCTGGTTGCCACCCCGACCGAACAGACCAGGCCCAGTTCGTCGTAAATCTCCTGCTTCAGTTTTTGCACAAAGCCGGTGAGGGCCTGCCGGCTTTTGCCGAGCAGAAAAGTGACATCCATAAAGTATTCGTCCATCGAATATTTTTCTACATCGGGCGCATGGTGGCTCATGATGGTTTTCAGCCGCCGGCTGATTCCCTTGTATTTATCGTAGTCGATCTGCATAAAGATGATATAAGGGCAAATCTGTGAGGCTTCGAATGCACTCATAGCCGTTTTGATTCCCAGGTTTCGTGCCTCGTAACTGGCTGTTGCGACGATGCCCCGGGCCACGCCGTTCGGTTTGCGCCAGCCGCCCATTGCCAGGGGAAATCCGTAGAGATTATAGGCCCGCTGTTCCACCTGTGCGTAGAAGCAGTTCATATCCAGGTGGAGAGTCAGCCGTTTCCGCAGGCTGGTGTGCTGATGGTCTTTGGCGATGGTGCTGTAAAGGGTGATTCGGTGCACATCCTGCTCCAGGTTGTAACCGGTATGTTTGTTCGGATCCATAAAGGAAGTATAAGCAGAAATTACACATATATCACACATATATTTATGCATTACATCCGGCAACCAATCACGATACCCGAGCCCCCATTCGATCCGGCAAACATTGAGAGAGGAAAGAAGTGATCCCGTTTTGCGTTCGGAGGGGATCGTTTCCTTCCTGGTTCATAGTTTTATATCCTGCTTGTGGGGGATCTTTTCATACTGAATAAAGGAAGGAGTAAGGCCGGATTTGTTCTTCATACGCCATTTGGCAAGGTAAAAGTAAAAGTTGTCCCTTTGCCCGGTTCACTCTCTGCCCGGATTTTACCCCCGTGTTTTTCTACAAAATCAATACACAGATCCAGTCCCAGTCCGGAGCCTTTTTCCCCTTTCGTCCCCCGGCTTGTGTAATTGCTTTTTTTGTCTAAAATTTTATCCAGGTTATCCTTTTCAATCCCGACGCCCTCATCCGTTACTGAAATTTCCACTTCACCGTCTGTCGTTTCCGCATGAACAACGATTTTTCCACCGGGATGGGAAAACTTGATCCCGTTGGCGATCAGGTTTCTCAGGATCGTTTTCAGTATATTGAGATCTGCCTGCACAAAAATATGATCCGGTACCTGATTGTTGACCTCCACTTTTTTCTCGTCGGCATTTGTTCTGATACTTCGGGTAACCGAGTGGATAATCTCGGCAAGATTTAATTTTTCGGGATTCGTAGAGATCTCCTGAAACTGATTTCTCAACCACATCAGCAGGTCCGTCAGCAATTCGTTTGTCTCATTTGCCCTGTTGTTTAATAATCGCAGGTAGTTAAAGATCTCTTCTTTTGAGAGTTCCTTATATTCGTCGAAGATCAAATCATAGAGTCCCATAGTTCCTGACACTGCATTTCGCAGGTCGTGGGCTACCACGGAAAAGAGTTTGTCCTTTTGCCGGCTTAACTCTTGCAGTTCTTTATTTACCTTTTCAAGCTCTTCTTCGCTTTTTTTCTGTTTCGTGGTATCCATAAAGGTACTCACCACTCCGTCTCTGTATTTTGCCACCTTGCTATGATACCAGTACACTTCATTATGTTCATCCACGTGTTGATAGTAAAATTCAACAGGCTGGCCCGTCTCCACAACGGTTGTAAACCGCTCCATCATTTTTTCTTTTTCATGATCAGCAACTACTGCGGTTATATTTTGTCCGATAAGCTCTTCCTCCGTTGCGCCGGTTAGAGTTTCCGTCGATTTATTTATTTGTTTGATTTCAAAGTCAACGATTGTTTCATGACCATCCCTCACCGCCCTGAATACGATGATCCCACCGGGCGACGTATTCAGGATCCCGCGAAGAAGCAATTCATAATTTTTCCGTTCTGTGATATTTCTGACTGCTGCCAGGTATCTTGATTCATCTCCATAGGCCATCTTTGATATGACAGCTTCATACCAGTTTTTTTCTTCCTTCAGCTCGATGCTGTAATCAAACTTAACCAGCGCCACTTCCTGGTTTATCTTGCCGAAGGCTCGTCCAATCTTTTTACTTACATGGGGAGGCAGTACTTCCTGATGGTGCTTGCCTATAAAATCTTCTTTGGGGAGGATTAATTTATCCTCGTGATTCCGGGTAATATAATCCGCAATCACTCCATCCTCTGTAAATACAAAGAGTAGGTCGTGGAAGGCATTCAATATGGATTTAAGGTATTCGCTCATCACTCAATATTATGGGTAATGTAATGATAACGAAATGAGAATCTGAATTCTTACTTATGAAGGGATCTTGCCGGTCTGGGGATTCAGCTAACGCCGGCCGGTGTGTTTTGTCTCAAAGCGGGTTACTCTTTCAAAGCGTTTGAGCCGTCTCTTACAACTCTCATACAGGCAGATAGGAGGGAGAGAACTACTCTATAAAGTTCAGTGCTCGTCTTCTTTATAATAATATTGCAAGCTCCTCATTGATATATGTATAATATATGTGTATCATAATGCGCTCCCGGAGGAATAAGATATGCAAGACAACAAAAAATATCCGCCTATTCATGTGCTCAATGTCATGCGCGGCTTCAAGGAGCCGCGATTCCGCTATCCGATTACCCCTTACCGGTTTGAACTGCAAAGCGGGGAGCGGCACCGCGTCCGGGAGATCCGCCAGATGCATCGTGAAAAGGTGGGCCGGGGATATCACTATCACTTCGTGCTTAAGACCCGGGAAGATCGCTACTTTCATATTGCATTCGATACGGCGGCCCTTGTCTGGAGATTAATCCAGGAAGTGGACGAGCAGTTGTTTTTTCATAATTAAACCCTCAATTTTCCCTCCAGAACGATTCTTGCCATACTTTTGATTGTAAATTTGTTCTCTCCAATAAGTTCCACTTCCATGAATCCGCTTCTTCTCCTCGTCAAGCTCATGCTGCAGGATACACACACCTGCCGGATTTCCTTTAAAAGGTTCATCGGTAAAGGAGTCCACGATATAGGTTTCTATGACGTTTTTCATGTTATCGGGTATACTGTCAGGTTTCCGGTGATTTGCGGGCTGTTCAACGAAGTTGCGTAGGCTGCAACTTATATATTTCTTTATCGCAAGTTTAAATGTAGTATTTGAAAGAGGGCTTTGCAGAACCAGGGATTTTGTTCAAGGACAAGGCCAGAGGGAG
>JBBDNC010000035.1:0-3233 GCA_040877875.1 Balneolaceae bacterium
TCAAATTCACGAAAATGCCGGGATTGGGCAAAACAACGCTCATTTTTTGAACGCGAAGCGCTCCGAGCGACAGCGATTCCCACGCAGTGATTTTGCAAAGCCTTCTTAAAATAGAGAAGTTAGTCGAAAGGGCAAAGGATTGGGAATGCCCGTCTGAAATATTGTGTAATTTTTACTGCCTGGTAATCCGGAGCCCGAGGACAGGATTTGTTTTTCACTTGTTTTTGTAGAAGGTTATTTGATCCTTAATACAGGAGATTGATTCGGATTTCAATTTACTTTCAGTTGGCCGGGATTAACCGGATTGATATCTTTCATGACGGTTCATCTTAATCAAATAATTTTTATATATCCATGTCGGTCATAGACTCCCATCAACATTTCTGGCAATACCATCCGTCGAAATTCCCCTGGATCAACGACAAGATGAAAATCCTTCAGAATGACTTTATGCCTCCAGACTTGAAACAGGAAATGGACCGTCACGGAGTCAACGGATGTGTCGCCGTTCAGGCCGGCCAGACGGAAGGAGAAACGGAATTCCTGCTAAAACTGGCGAAGGAATATCCGTTTGTCAGAGGTGTGGTCGGCTGGCTGGATCTTGCGGCGAAAGACCTGGAAAAGAAACTGGAGCATTACACCGGCTTTGATCGGTTCAAGGGGCTGCGACATATCGTTCACGATGAACCGGACGACCGGTTTCTTCTGCGACCTGATTTTTTACGGGGGATTGAAGCGCTCGGAAAATATGACTTGTGCTATGACATCCTGATTTTTGCCCGTCACTTATCGGTGGCGATTGAGTTTGCCGGCAAATTTCCCGACCAGAAATTTGTACTGGATCATATCGCCAAACCGGAAATCATGGACCAAAAGATCGGTTCGTGGGAAAAGGGGATCCGCGAGCTGGCAAAGCATCCCCGCATGGTTTGCAAGGTTTCGGGGATGGTGACCGAAGCGGACTGGAATGAATGGGAGCCGGATGATTTCCGGCCTTATCTGGATGTAGTGTTCGATGCTTTCGGTACGGAACGCCTCATGTTCGGATCGGACTGGCCGGTCTGCAAGCTGGCCGCAACCTATGGCGGGGTTATTCAGTTAGTGGAGGAGTATATCGGAAATTACAATCCTGCCGAACAGGAAAAGATCATGGGGCTGAACGCTGTGGAGTGTTATGAGCTGTAATTTGTGATTGCTGCCATTTTATATTATTTCACCGAGTCTTGTAATTTTTGAACCGGAATACGATGTGGACTTTCTACAGAAACTGTCAAAAAAAAGTATGGCAATAGTCTTTGTTGCATAGCCGGGTTATCCGTTTGTATTCTCCCTCGTGGCAACAGGAATTCGAATCCCGATCAAATCCAGGAATCTACATAATCATGAAGCAACGGAAAACATTCAAAAGATACTGTAAAACACTGAAGCTTAAGGATGAGCCTCACGTTATCGAGGCCTATAAAAAAGTTCATGCCAGGGGAAACGTCTGGCCGGAAGTGACTCAGGGAATGAAGGAAGCAGGAATCCTGGATATGGAGATCTATATTTTTGGCAACCGGCTGTTTATGATTATGGATACGTTGCCTGAATTTGATCACGACCGGGCCATGAAAGAACTGGCAAAGAAACCGCGTCAGGTTGAATGGGAGGCCTATGTTTCAAAATTTCAGCATACCCCGGAAGAGGCTACGGCAGGAGAGAAATGGCAGTTGATGGAACGGGTTTTTGAAATGGACCAGGAAGAAGAGTATGATGCGAGTGACGGCCAACTCAAAAAATGTCCTTGATAGCCTCTAATCATCAATTTTTAATATTTTGTAATCGGATTGGGATGGATAAGCTACCGGTACATAAAGAGTTTTATTTGCGGGGAGGTGGATCCATCACCAAATCGTCTCTACAAACTCCCATTCAATGAGACGCCGGTCTTTTGTCACCAGGTCTGCCTGGTTTTCCAAACAACTGGCCGCGATCAGCGACAAACAATGTTTTTTGAATTCACTGACTGAGATTGTTTTCATGGAAATTTTTATTTATTAACTATAGTCATTTTAAAGTAGTCAAAAGTAAATGTATGTCCAATTTTTACTATTTAAAGCACATATCATATCAACCCACCCGGTTGACAAGGGTCCCGATCGGGTCAATGGTAATACGGATTTCATCGCCTGATTGAAGAGTAAAGTCACTGCCCGGCACAATTCCTGTCCCGGTCATCAGCAGGCAGCCGTGGGGAAAAGTGCACTCCCGGTAGAGCCAGGAGACCAATTCCTTCGGCGTTCTTTTCATCTGGTCGATATCGATGTTTCCGGAATAGGCCGGATTCCCGTTTCGCAGGATCTCCATCCGGATTTCCGTTTCCGCAGGAAGGGGATCTTCCGTGACAAAAATTCCGGGTCCTACCGCAGTACTTCCGTCGTACGATTTTGCCTGGGGAAGGTAGAGTGGGTTTTCCCCTTCGATACTTCTCGAACTCATATCATTGCCGATCGTATATCCGACGATTTTTCCCGATGAAGTGACTGCAAGGGTCAGTTCCGGTTCGGGGACGTCCCATGCGGAATCTTTACGGATTCTGACATTTTCATCCGGCCCGACCGTACGATAGGCCGTAGCTTTAAAAAATATTTCCGGGCGTTCCGCGTCGTAGACTTTCGAGTAAAACGTACCTCCCCCTGCATCCCTGGACTCCTCCTCCCGGCCGAGTTTACTGTTGTAATAAGTCACCCCGCAAGCCCACACCTCCTGATTTTGAATAGGAGCATGCAGCTCATTCAAAAGTTGATCTTTCGAGATTTTCGCAGGCTCCAGTGTCCGGATGGTATCTGTTATTTTTCCGAATAAATGATCGTCATTGACAAAGCTATCCCAATCCTGATTTTCCAGGATATACAGGGAGTTGTCTTGTTCAATGACAATACTTTTTTCGGTTTTGTAAAGGATCATTTGGGCTTGAATGTAATTTCAAAAAAGTTTGAATCGTAAAGCCAAAAGGAATGCTTTGACTTCAGGCATGGCTGATGAATAACCGGCCTTGCAAGCTTCTCCGGAAAGCTCTGAATTATTCGGAATATGAAAAAACTAACTGAAATAAGTAAACAATGAATTTATTATTTAACGCAGAACGGAGAGAACAGTGCTTCACTGACACACTTCCGCCGGCGGATGACATACTGTTAAAATCGATGAGTATAATTCAGCTTGATGACGCCCTGGGTTTCAATGGGATCGAA
>JBBDNC010000035.1:3333-6671 GCA_040877875.1 Balneolaceae bacterium
AAAATCGATGAGTATAATTCAGCTTGATGACGCCCTGGGTTTCAATGGGATCGAATTGATTTTCGAGCTGGATCCAATTGAAAGTGTGGACCAGGTATAGATCGGCTCCCGGCTGAATTGTCCACCGGAAACGATTATAGAGTCCCAGAACTTCACTGACATTATCGAACTGGACGATATTGGTAAAGGCGATATCCGGCGTCAGGTCGATGTTATTACTCAAACGAAACAGGTCGGTTTGAAAACTGCCCTGAGGGAGAGAACCATTACTTTGTTCCCAATCCGCTGAAAGATTTATTCCAGGAGACGGCCGTACGGTAAGGTCTAATGCATAAACCGTCCGCGTACCGGTCCAGAAACTTTCATGGGTGAATACCGCCCCGGCAGATACCGGCCTGTAGCTTGCACTTTGCAATTCGCTTGTGAACGACCAGGTGTAGTAATCGCCACTCGGAATGATGATTGATCCGTCTCTGAGAAGGTCAAAGTCAAAGGTAAGCCGCTCAAAATTCCGTGAAATCTCCATTTTGATCTGGTCGCCGCTCTCAAAGGTCAGTTCGAACGGAGTAAGTCGCAATTCGACAGTTTCCGGTTTAAAATCGAGGTCCGTCAGGTATTCGAATCGAAGCTGGGTGTCGATAGATCTCAGCCAGGTGTGGTTGTTGAAAAAATGTTCGTACCCAATGGTCGGCTGAAGCCTGCGAAAAGCAACACGCTGTGCAAATCCGACAGCCGGGTTAAACGCTTTTCCGAATTCCCGGTAGGAGAGTTGTCCATAGAACGGATAATTGGGGTATTCTAAACGAATTCCACGGCTTGTCCGGTCCCAGAACGATGTGTTTTCATCCGGGGTGTGCATGTTGTGCCAGACAAAGAACGCCTGAAATTGAAGGTTTTTATCTCCCAGGAAACTGGAAGTGTTCAGTTCGAGATCCGCTCCGAGTGTGTGACGATTGTTCAGGAGGTCGTCGTCAAGAGTGGCTCTGCGCGTATAGATCATCCCTATACTGCTTTCTTCCAGGATATTTTGTTTGACTCGGGCAACTGTGAAATCTTCAGGATTTACCTCCCCGCTTGGGCCTGTACGGATTTGATAAAATCCGAGACTGGCATCTCCCTCTCTTCCCAGAACTTTGGCGCCTGCATGAATGGGAATCGGATCTCCTTCAACCAGGCCGATCCGCCGGCTGAAAAACGGGGTAACCCTGCTGGCAGGAGCGAAACTAAAGATATTGGAGCCCTCGAGGAAAAAGGATCGCTGCTCGGGGAAAAAGAGTGGAAACCGAGTAAGATTTACCCTGCGCTGGTCCACTTCGGTTTCGGCAAAATCGGTGTTCACAGTCATCGAGGTTCGGATACTCGGAGTGATGTTATAGGAGACGTCAAAACCTGCATTGGCCGACCCATCGTCTGCAGGTTCTCCTTCTGTCCATGTTCGGTTAACACCGGTTGTAGCATAGGGAGTGACTTCCAGTCCAAGGCCCTGGTTCATCCCGGTCAATCCGGTAAGCCGCCCGGCGTTCTGAGGCTGGAAGAGGCCCTGATTACGTCTCCATCCTGCCCAAAGGATCTCTTCATTGTGTCTGCGGATGGTTCGCTGGAAATTAATTCTCCAGACGGACTGATTCGGGTCAAAGTCGAGAGTTCGGAACGGGATCCGTATTTCGGCAATCCAGCCTTTGTCGGTAATGGAAGTCCGGACATTCCAGATGCCATCCCAGGACTTATTCAGAGTTCTTCCCTGGCCGGTGGTTAACAACCCGTCCCCCCGAATGGCGGCCGGGTTCGTTTCAAAAAAGTATGCGTTACGTCCGTCGTTAAACGTATCCAGTGTCCACATAAAACGGTCGTCCGAGAACAGGCTCTCATCGCGCCTTTTTTGCCAGGCGAGTATTTTGTCCGGCTCGCTGTCAAAGAGAATGGCCCCGATATAGAGGTAGTGATCGTCGTATGCGATATATATTTCAGACCTTTCCGAAGGCTCACTTCCTTCCTCAGGTTCTTGTTGGGTGAAATTAGTATTGGGAGTTATGTTTTGCCAGAAAGGTTCATCAAGCCGGCCGTCCAGTTGAAAGTCGTGATCCGGGGAAATCCGATGGGCTTCCACCTGATAAGACATCGGATCTGTTGAAATTTGTGCCGATGAAATCATTGGAAGGAAGGCAGGCAGAAATGTAAGGAAACAGAATGTGAGCCTGATGATCATGATCTGTTTTGGGATTTGAAAATAAACGTTTTAATCAATTAAAGCAGGTAAAATTACCGGGGCTGATGATCCGTCAGGTGGTGGCCCACTCCCCAGGAGGCCGCCTTTGAAATCTATTGGAAAATACAAGTCAGAAAGGAATCATTTTTGTAAAAAACTGTAATGTATTGACTCTTGAAGCCCTCATGGTTATTTCACTGAGATACAGACAAACGGAGCGGCGGACTCACGAATCCTCACCGATTGGCTTGATCATATTCACGAATAAACTGGGAGAGAACATTGTCTGCCGCATCCGGAATCGTTTGAAGCTGATCGTAGGAGACGAGCCCGACCATTCCGGTTTCCCAGGTACTTGCTGAAGTTTGCAGGTCACGGTTCAGAATGAGTTTTACCGGTTGGTATAATCTCAGGTTAATGGAAAAAGGAACCAGGCCGTTGTCGAGCTGCAGGGTGTTGATGTGCATGTGGAGGAAGGGGACGTCGGCCGAAGATTCCACTTCTTCATCGGATACGTATCGAAGGTTGGCATTCACCAGTTTGTTAATGGACTGCTGTCTGATTTTGGTGGGCGTGAGTGTGGTGTCCTGTGTAACGGATTCGCTGCCCTGGATGTTGACCGTAAAACCCACTTCCTGAATTCCCTGAAGGGAGAATCGTTCGCGGACGACTTCGTTTTGGGCACAGAGTTCGAAGGCCGGAAATAGAATGAGCCAGAGTGGAATAATCAGGTATTTCATAATGTGAGGAATCAAATTCAATAAGAAAAAATATTCCTTCTGAGGTATGTTTATTTATCTCTTGTACACTGCGACTCCAAGAAGAATCCATCCGGCAATCAACGCCAGACCGCCAAGAGGGGTGATCGCCCCGAACCAGCCGGTTTGGGTGGCGACAAGCAGATAGAGACTGCCTGAGAAAATGACAATTCCGGCAATCAGGAGCCTGCCGCTCCATAAAAGCCAGGGAGAGTCGTGAACGTGTATCGCTGCCAGCCCTACAATCAAAAGGCCCAGGGAATGAAAAAAATGATACTGGACGGCGGTCTGGTAGATATCAAACCGCTCGGGTGTGAGTACATCCCGAACAAAATGAGCACCGAAAGCCCCGAAGGCAACGGCCAGGGCCATGA
>JBBDNC010000036.1:0-6496 GCA_040877875.1 Balneolaceae bacterium
CGTTCTTTTCCGTTTGTACTCATGGTTTCCTGGTTAGTTATAGGTTGTTGATTTATTGATTATTCGTTGATCGAACATGAAATACCGTTTTTTTGCATGTGCGGCCGGATTAAAAATTGATGGTCGACTTTCATGCATCGATTCTGAACAAATTGTATTCCATGATCTTCAACTTTCTTTTTTTGCTCCGGATGCTTTCCGGTTCCAAGCTGCAGCCAAATGGCTTTCGGGTGAATGGACAGGGCTTCATCCACCACACCGGGGATATCTTCGGGCCTTCGGAAAATATCTACTACCTCTACCGGGTCGGGAATACTTTGAAGATCCGGATAGGCTTTTTCTCCCAGGATTTCCACTGCTCCGGGATTCACTGGAATCACCCGGTAACCGGCGTTTTGCAGATAGCGTCCCACGTAGTGGCTGTCCCGGTGGGGATTGCGTGAGATCCCCACCACAGCGACGTTTTTCACCTTCTGAAGCAATTGTTCAACCTGCTGATCCGCTTCGAAGTTGTCCTGCTGTTTACGTTTATACCACTTGTTAAAGGTTGATTTCATCCTGGCAACAACTTTAAATAAAAATTATGAACTTCTGCATGTTCTTGTTGCTTACTGTACCTGTCATGTGACCGCAATGGTTATTGATCATTGACCCTGTGCCTGCCGGGCGAGGCCTCTAATTGAATATTTGTCATTGAAGGCCCCCGACCCGGCCGTGCTTCCCGTCCGATATCAATAAAAAAGCCTCTTCCGAATCTCCCCGTTTAATGCGGAGGAAGAATTCAGAAGAGGCTTTTGATCTGTTTTCACAGGAACCTCATCTCTCATCTTCCCCCCGTCGAAACGAGGGCAGGAGTTAGCACCTGACTCTTCCCGGATTACCGGAAAGACGGTTGCTAAGGTTTCACAGGGCCTGATCCCTCCACCTTTCTGTATAAGAGCTTATATATTAATATGAAAATGAACGAATGACGTCAGTAATCTATATGAAAAAAGCCCTCATTCAGTGGAGGGCTTTTGGCAAAAAAAATTCAATCCGGCAAACAATCCCTCCGCTTGTTATGTGCGCATACACATACAACAATTCATTTCAATTGTAAGACAAGCGGTGATATTTGCGATAATTAATTTCATATCCTTAAATATAGTTGTTTTATCCGGCTCTTTCCAAATATTTGTTCAGTGATTTTTGAACAACCGGCTGGAAGAGAAGGCCTCTTGCAACAACCCGACTTACAGCCTGCTTCATATAGACTACTGATATCCCAGGTTTCTTACCCAGTTTTCGTCTTCCCTCCATTTTTCACGGACTTTGACATGCAGATCCAGGTAGACCTTGCGTCCGACAAAATCCTCGATCACTTTACGCGAACGAGTTCCCAGTTTCTTAATGGCTTTGCCTCCCTTCCCGATCAGCATGCCTTTCTGGGATCTGCGATTTACGATGATTTCCGCGCGGATAAAATCCAGATCCTCACGCTCCTCGTAATCCGCCACTTCCACCGTGCAGGAATAGGGAATTTCTTCGTGAAACAGAAAAAAAAGTTGTTCCCGGATCAGCTCGGATGCAAAAAAACGAACGGGTTGTTCACTGAGGATATCCTTGGGATAATAGGGTGGCCCTGCAGGCATTAATTTCTTAATCGCCGGGAGAAGCCGGTCTACCCCTTCGCCCGTCAGCGCTGACAAGTAAAAGGTTTCATGAATATTTAGTTTTTCCGTCACCTGCTCTGCGACTTGTTCGGCTTGCGTTCGGTTGCCGAGATCGATCTTGTTGACGATCAGCAAAAGGGGGGTGTTCAACGATTTTAACAGGGATATGACATTTTTCGGCGGGACGGGGTCGGCCCCATCGACGATCAGAAGGATGGCGTCCGCGTCATTTTTTGCCCGTTCGACAAAGCGCATCATGGCACTTTGCAGTTCGTATTTGGGTTTGAGGACACCGGGGGTGTCCAGAAAGATGATTTGAGAATTTTCATCCGAATGGATGCCGAGAATCTGATGTCGGGTGGTCTGGGGCTTATGGGTGGTTATAGAGATCTTGCTGCCCAGTATGCGGTTCATCAGCGTTGATTTTCCTGCATTGGGTTTGCCGATGATAGCGACGTAGCCGGATTTGTGTTCGGTTTTACTCATCCCTTTCCATTTACAACTCACCTTTTATGACTTTCAGATATTGCTTCACCGAATTTTCCAATCCCATAAAGAGCGCATCTGAAACCAGGGCATGGCCGATGCTGATATCATGGAGATGGGGTACGGTTTCCACAAGAGCCGGAAGGTTTTCAAGATTCAGTCCGTGGCCTGCATTGACTTGCATCCCATTCGAATGGATCAGTTCCGCACCTTCACGAAGCCGCTCAAGTTCATATTTTTTTGCCTTGTCCGAGGCTGCATTGGAGTAGGTTCCCGTGTGTAACTCCACAGCTTCCACTCCGAGGTGGGCGGCCTGTTCGATGTCTTCCGGATTTGGGTCCAGAAACAGGCTGATTTCGATGCCTTTCTCGTGTAATGCGGGAAGCACGCGTTTTTTGAAATCCTCACAAATATCAGGCTTCATCATCAATCCCCCCTCGGTGGTAAGTTCCTCACGGCTTTCGGGGACCAGTGTGGCAAGGTGCGGTTGAACATCTGAACAAATTTTAATCATTTCATCCGTCGCCGCCATTTCAAAATCCATGATTCCGCGCAGGTTTTTTTTCAGGCGGCTGACGTCTTGGTCCCGGATGTGGCGGCGGTCTCCCCGCAGATGGAAGACGATGCCGGCCGCCCCGGCTTCTTCACATATCCTGGCTGCTGCCACCGGATCCGGGTAGCCTTCCCCGCGGGCGTTTCTGAGTGTTGCAATATGATCTATATTTACAAGTAATTGCATCCTTTTTGTATATTTATGGAGTCATAAATGGAATACCGGTCCGGTTTCTGTTGGGACGGCTCCGGGCCTATACGCCGGCGGTTAACAATTTTCAGCCAACGGCACAGCGAAAAAAAGCTTTGCAGGATCCGGAGTCAAATCCTTTGCAGTTCCCTCCCAATACAAGGCGGACACGATGGGGGAAAAATAAGTAAATGCTTTGCCA
Source organism: Balneolaceae bacterium (assembly GCA_040877875.1). Lineage (GTDB taxonomy): Bacteria > Bacteroidota > Rhodothermia > Balneolales > Balneolaceae > JBBDNC01. Next base: position 3,083 of record JBBDNC010000036.1, read on the forward strand.
AATAGTACGGTTATGTTAAAAACAAAGATAGCATCCCGGAGTCTCCTGCCGGCGGCCATATTGCTAGCGGCCTTGCTGTTGACAGCCTGCGGGGTAGTGAACCGTTCTGCCTATCGCGCCCCGGCCGGCACGGCGGACGAACCATCCGCATCTTTTGGCAGTGTTCAAAAACTCCTGTATGAAGCTCACGAAACCTGGCGGGGAACCCCGTATATTTTGGGAGGGAGTGGGACGAATGGCGTCGACTGTTCATCATTTACACAGATCGTTTTTGATGAAAAGTTTGATGTGTCCCTGCCGCGCAATACGAGAGAACAGTTGAATACGGGGGAAGGGATACGCAGACATTCCATCCGGCCCGGGGACCTCATATTTTTTAAAACCACCCGGCGGGATCTCCATGTCGGAATCGTTGTGAACAGGGAAGAATTCCTCCATGCCTCCGTATCCTCCGGAGTCATGATTTCCAGCCTGAGCGACTACTATTGGGCCGGCAGGTATCTGGGAGCCCGACGGGTTTTATAATCGAATCAACCTGGAATTAAATATGGGTTAGCGCCTTTTAGGTTACATTTCAGAGTATTTTTTGCCCGTATCTACTTAGAATTCGCCTGATTCATCTGCATGGTAATGGAAGACGATGTCCTTGAATGCGGATTTTTAAACAGGTATCGGATTTCATGTTAATCACACAGGTTGTGAAAGATGTCCGGATTGTCAATTTCCTCTCCGTTTTCCTTTCCTCCCCGGCATTTTCAGCATTCCCTTTACCGTCTGGTCTTCATCCCTGTCAAACTCATCCAGCCCAAGCCGAATCGTTTCAGGGCTTGGATTCAGCCGGAATGTTCGTGCGGCACGATCCCAGAAGGAAAACAAAGCGCTGTAATTGGAATCTGTTTCCGGCTGCCAGCGGGAGTGGTGAACCCGGTGCATGTCCGGGGTTACAATGAGAGTGCGCAGGATCTTGTCCACATTGTCTGACAGTTTAATGTTGGTGTGATGAAACTGAACCACGGCAAACATGAGAGTCTCGTAAAGCACCAGTTCCCAAAGATAAACCCCGAACAGGACAATCAGCGGGATTCGGAAAAGAGAGGAAAGAAAGATTTCCCCGATATGAAACCGGCTGGCGGTCGTAACGTCCATATTCGGATCGGAGTGGTGTACCCTGTGAAGCCGCCAGAAAAACGGTATTTCATGGTTGATCCGGTGCCAGGTATAACTCCAGGCATCGAGCAACAGGATCCCTCCGATTGCATGAAGCCAGATTGGCATCGAGGTCCCGTCTTGCAGCCAGTGCAACAGGCCGAATCGGGTTTGGTCGGCCCACTCCGAGGCAGCAAACCAAAAGCCTACAAATACCAGCGATACCAGTAAGGCATTCAGAATGCCGATGGCCAGATTTCGCAGAGCATGCTGGCCGCGTTTTTTAAACGAGCCAGTGAAGAAGCCATAGAAAGGCTGAACACTTTCCCAGAGGAAAAGCAGGATCAACCCGGTCACCATGGCAATGGTTTGTGTTTCCTGTAAGGAAGCGAGGAGCGTTTGCATAGCTTATCGTCGTTCTTTTTTAATAATTATGATGATCGTTGGATAAAATCGATTGAACACCGCCTGGAGCGTATGGTTTGGGGAGTTGGTTCCCGTTTTCAATTCCCAGCCTCTTCCATTTGGATCGATTCCCTGAGATCGGACAGAAGCCGGTCTTCCGGAATCCGGTGGATACGGGCTGCATTGCGAATACTCATCATCTTTGCCATATAGGAAAAGAACCCGCTGCGCATATCGGGACATTCGTGTTCACGGAATACGCAATAGGTTTGAGGATGATTTTCCAGTACATCAGCGATTTTTTGCTTTGGATAGACCTGATTCATGACTACTTTAATTTAATATTCAATATAATTATTGAATATAAGACAAAAATAAATGTTTATTGCACTTTTCTTGAGTCCAATCCAAGTTTAAAAAATTAAATGATACTTTTCAATAAATCTATTGAATAATAAAATATCATTGATTATTTTTTGGGCGGAATGAATTTTATCCAATAAAAAACCATCTATGGACAAACGAACTTTCAAGAACAAAGTCTACAGTGAACTGGCCGGGGTTGTCAAAGCGATGTCAAATCCCCATCGGCTGGAAATCCTGGAGTTGCTTGCCCAGGGAGAGTATTCCGTTGAGGGCATTGCCGATCAAACGGATCTGGAAATTGCCAATGCCTCCCAGCACCTGCAGGTTCTGAAACGGGCACAACTGGTCGAAACACGCAAGGAAGGGACTTTTGTTTATTATTATCTGGCCGATCAGAGTGTTTACAAAGCCTGGAAATCCCTGCGGGATCTTGGCATGGAGAGAATTGCCGAGGTGGAACGCATTGTGCAGAGCTTCAGGGAATCGAAGCAGGGCGTGGAATCGGTGAGCAGTAAAGAATTGGCAAAGCGAATGCAAAACAAAGATGTGATCGTCATTGATGTACGGCCGGAACAGGAATATAAGGCAGGACACATTGCCGGAGCTCTTAACCTCCCGGTTGAGGAGCTTAAAAAAGAACTGAAAAATTTATCTCTTGACAGTGAAATCGTAGCCTACTGCCGCGGACCGTTTTGTGTATTTGCAGATGAAGCTGTTCAGATGCTGGCCAGGGAGGGATTTACAGCCAGACGTTTGCATGACGGTTACCCGGACTGGCTGCTGGACGGTCTGCCTGTGGAGTAAGGTAAAGGAATACGGATATCCCTGAATATAGGGTAAGAATGCAGGGATTCCCGTGGCAGGAATTTATACGGATCAATCCGGAAGAGCTTTTTGTTTGATCAGCCGATTCACTGTGAACTCTGGATTCTCCTAAAACTTGAAGTAGACAAACAGCCGTCCGAAGTTTTTACTGTCCTTGTCTATCCGATGGTACTTCTCTTTGATATGCTTCTGGTCGAGAAACTTCAGGACTCGTTTTTTGAGCTGTCCGGATCCTTTTCCGGGGATAATCTCTACGGTTTTGATCTTCTTCTCCAGCGCCTCGTCGATGATATTTTCCAGTTCACGATCAATCTGATCTCCCTTGTTGTAGATGTCGTGAAGGTCGAGTTTAAGTTTAGCCATGTCTGAAAGGTTTGGGTATCTGTATTTGAATCTCTTTTCCGTCCGGGATTTTTATTTACATGATGTTTGTCATTCGGGATTCCGCGACAGAACATTGGAGTATATATCCTAACAATCAAGAGGAGCCGGGGCGTTTCATCGGTGAAGGGTTACGCAGGGTGCTCTTAGCTGAATGCGAGAAGTTCGTTGTTGTGACCATAGCTGTGTCAGAGGCAGCCGTTTCGCCTCCTTTATATTGGTGACTGATTACAATCCGGTGTTTTAAAATCCGATTTCCCTTCAGGATTTGACAGAGGGGTACAAATTTCG
>JBBDNC010000037.1:0-34132 GCA_040877875.1 Balneolaceae bacterium
AACAGGGGGTGAAGGTGTGTTAACCTTGCCCCGGATTGGCAATGAAGTTTTAAAGGCAGTGATAAAATATTTGTTATTGATCGTACTTTGAGGCCACGACTAAAATAACGGAGATGATATTGAATTTGTCATTCATTTAAACGCTCCGTGTTACGTTCTCTGCCTCTGAATTCGACAAACTTATACGGCAGAACCCCCCCACCGAACATATCCGTATACACCTGGGTAAATACAGCTCCTAATAGAATTGACTGTACGTTATAATACACCCAAATGACAAAAACCACCAGAGACCCGGCCGCCCGGTAGGCCGTCTGGATGCCGCTGGCAGAGAGATATAGCCCGATCAGGTATTTGCCCAGAAGGAACAGAAGCGTTGTGACAAGAGCCCCGACCATAACATCCAGCCAGTGAGCATGAACATCCGGAAGAATTTTGAAAATGAGTGTGAAAAAAATTACAGCAAAGCCGATGGTTGTTATTTGGGAGAGATATTGGTAAAAATCGATTGGAACATTCGGAAGTATTTCGAGAAACATGGCGGAGATCAATCCAATTATGGCCTCTGCAATGAGCGAGGTGAGTAACAAAAGGCTGAAGAGGATGATCATCCCGAATGAAAGAAGCCGGTTCAATAGAAAATGCCAGACCGAGTGGATTTTTACTTCCCCGATATTCCAGATTCTGTTCAGTGTGAGTTTCAATTGACTGATCACCGTTGTCGCACCAAATATGACGATGATCGAAGCGATAATTGAAGTCAGGGCACCGGATTGAAGTTGTGAACTTTGAGCCAGGAACTGATTCAGGTTGGTTGCAATATCCTCACCGAGAAATTCCTGAAGCTGAAACTGCAACTGTTCGGTGATCATCTCCTCACTGAAAAACAGTCCCGACAGGGAGACGATTAATATAAACAGGGGGGCGACCGAAAAAATCGTGTAAAAAGCAATGGCAGCTCCCTGGGTCATGATATCATCTTCGAGAGCTTTGTAAAACGTCGCTGTAATGAGCTCCTTAATCTTATTCAAATACCTGATCATGATACTGGCCGGTCGTTAACAGAAATTTTTTTATCAGGATTACTCTTCTCATGGGTTGTATGACGGGATTCCTTAATCAAGTTGTGTAACTCCGGCGGATACGGCAAATTTCATGGCATCGGTCGGGTGGATCTCCAGGGTTTTTACGCGTGAAGGTTCAACCAGAAAAAGATTGCCGGAAAAGTTATAGGAATGCGGGCAATAGACGGCTACTCTGTTTTTGATTTTCAGTTTTTCAAGATTCTGTTCGGTGATGAAGCCGATGCGATCCACCCCGTCTATTAGGGTAACGACGACCGGCCGGTTGAATTTCTTTTTATCGCCCACGAATGCCTCTGTCAGATCCTTTAAAGAGGAGTAAAATATTTTAATCAGGGGAATTTGTTCCAGCAGACTTTCAAAGAAACTAAAGAACGGCCTGAAAAAGGCTCGTGTGACAAAAAAGCCGAGCAAGAGGATTAACAGAACAGCTGTTATCAGGCCAAGCCCCGGGATGTCCTGCCGAAGCCAGTCAAACAGCAGGTTATTAAATAAATCGTTGGCCCAGGAAACCATGATGACAAATATGTACAGAGTTCCAAAAACAGGAAATACAAAAAGAAGTCCGCGCAGAAAGGTTTTAAGCAATTTTCTCATGACATGGAGAGGTATTGGGTTTAGATTCTTTTCAGTGATAAATATATGGAAAAGAGGACATAGCACATAGTTTTGTGTTGCCCGGTACTCTACAAATAGAGAGATGAGGTTCATCCCATTTTTTTCTATTTTTCGACCCGGCGGCTGACGAATAAAATCTACGTCTTAATACGTTTCAATTTCAAAGCAAGTATGAGCCTTAAATCTTCAGACCAGATACGTCGGGAATTCTTCGACTTCTTCAGGGAGAAAGACCACATCATTACGGATAGTGCCCCGGTGGTGCCGAAAGAGGATCCGACACTGCTGTTTACGAATGCAGGGATGAATCAATTCAAACCGATTTTTCTCGGTGAGGAGCCGGGCTATAAGAAGAACAGTAAAATTTGGAAGAGGGCAGCAGATTCACAACGCTGTATTCGGGTTAGCGGCAAGCATAACGACCTCGAGGAGGTCGGCCATGACACCTATCACCATACCCTGTTTGAAATGTTGGGGAACTGGTCGTTCGGCGACTATTTCAAGAAGGAAGCCATTGCCTGGGCCTGGGAGCTGCTGGTGGACCGCTGGGGGCTGGAGCCGGACCGCCTGTATGCGACGGTGTTCGAGGGGGATGAATCGGACGGGCTGCCTGTAGATGAAGAGTCAATTTCACTTTGGAAAAGTGAAACCGGAATGGATCCCGGCCATATTCTGAAGTTTGGCAAAAAAGATAATTTCTGGGAAATGGGCGACACCGGCCCCTGTGGCCCCTGTTCCGAAGTCCATGTGGACCTGCGTCCGGACGAGGAGCGAAATAAATCGGACGGTGCCAGGCTGGTGAATCAGGATGACCCAAGGGTGATGGAGATCTGGAATCTGGTATTTATCCAGTTTAACCGTCAGAATGACGGAAGCCTGGAAAAACTGCCGGCTCAGCATGTCGATACAGGGTTGGGCTTTGAGCGGATGTGTGCCATCCTACAGGGCAAGAAATCCAACTACGACACGGATGTTTTTTCTCCGCTTTTGAAAAAAATATCCGAAATGGCCGGAAAAACCTACGGGGAAGATGAAGAGATTGATATTGCCATGCGGGTTATTGCAGATCACATCCGTGCAGTAAGTTTTGCTATTGCGGATGGGGCTTCTCCGTCAAATGAAGGAAGAGGATATGTGATCCGACGAATTCTGCGCCGGGCTATTCGTTATGGCTGGGACCGACTGGGTTTCAAGCAGCCTTTTTTCCATAAACTGACCCCGGTTTTGGCAGACCAGTTCAAGGATGTATTTCCGGAGCTGCAGGGCCAGAGCGAGTATGTTGTGAATGTAATCCGGGCGGAAGAACAGAGTTTTTTAAAGACACTTGGCCAGGGGATTGAGCTGTTTAATGAAATGGTTGAAGAGAATGAGGTCATGAAAGGGGAGGATGCATTTAAATTACATGACACTTATGGCTTTCCAATCGATTTGACCCAGTTGATGGCCCGTGAAAAAGGGGTTCAGGTGGATACGGAGACGTTTAACAAGCTGATGCAGGAGCAGAAAGACCGGGCCCGGGCTGCCGGAAAGTTTGCGTCGGAGGATCAGGAGTCAAGAAATTGGACAGTCATCCAAAAGAGACCGGTGGAATTCGAATTTATTGGCTACGATCATCTGAAGGCAGATGTCTCGATCCGTGCTGTTTCAGATGGGGATAAAAATAAGCTGATATTACTTGACCGGTCTCCGTTTTATGCCGAGAGCGGAGGTCAGGTGGCCGATACGGGAGTTCTAAAGAATAATGGCGAGCAAATACGGGTGCTGGATGTGCAGAAAAGCAACGAGGGACATTTGCATTATGTAGACCGGCTTCCCCTGGAAGTGAAGGGCGAATGGGTGGCCGAGGTGGACCGTGAACGACGGCTTGAAGTCCGGAAACACCATACGGCCACTCACCTGATGCACGCTGCCCTGAGGGAAGTACTTGGGGATCATGTGGTGCAAAAAGGATCCCTGGTCGATGAGGACCGGATCCGGTTTGATTTTTCTCATTACGAAGCCTTGACACCCGAACAACTGGATGAGGTCGAACAAATTGTGAATGAAAAAATCCAGCAGAACATCCCCCGCCAGGAAGAACGGGACGTACCGATTGACGAAGCACGGAAACGGGGGGCGATGATGCTGTTCGGGGAAAAATACGGGGACCGGGTTCGCATGATTACATTTGATGAATCCTGGTCGGTAGAACTATGCGGCGGGACTCATGCGGATGCAACCGGCGAAATCGGGTATTTTCGTTTTTTGGGAGAATCTTCGGCTGCAGCGGGTATCCGACGGGTAGAGGCTGTTGTCGGCCGGCCGGCCGACCGTCTTTTGAGGGAGGAGAGAAAGACCCTGGAACAGATCCGCCGTTCACTCGGAAGCCAGGGAAACCTGATTAAAGATCTGCAGGGGGTGCTCGAAGAACGTAAAAGCCTGGAACGGAAACTGGAACAGGTTGAACAAAAACAAGCCTCCGGAAAGCTGGACCAGATTCTGAAAGAACGAAAACCGATCGGGCCTTCCGGTTTGGTAAGCGGTGAAATTCCGGGTGCAGATATGGATACATTGAAACAAATGGGATACGAAGCATTGAAGAAAGTTGAAAAATCAACCGTTATTGTGCTTGGATCTGTTGATAATGAGGAAGAGAAAGTGGTTCTGATGGCAGCGATAACACCTGATCTGAATGAAAAAGGACTAAAAGCCGGAGAGCTTGTCGGCAAGCTCGGTAAAATTGTCGGCGGCGGCGGCGGTGGGCAGCCAAATCTGGCCACTGCGGGGGGACGATATCCGAAGAAGCTTGAAGAAGCCTTTGAAGCAGCTGAGGAATGGCTTGGATCCGTGAACAATAATCAATAATCAGTGTGCAGTATGTCATCCGCCGGCTGGTGAGAGTGTATCAGTGAATCTGGCGGCGGAGAGATGCCAGTCGTTCCAATGCTGAAAACTTTTTAAAACTTTTGCTATCTTGGAAGACTTCATTACATAAGATTTTTAATTGACGTACCACTATGACTATGGCAAAGACCGAGCAACAAGCTGTGTTTACCCCCATCGGACTGAATAAAAACAGTAAGGGGAAAATAGATAAAGCCGTTGAGCTGCCGGATCCGACAAGTTCAACCCATAAAGACCTGGGGCTAAGCAAGCAGGATGTTGTGGATATGTATGAGATGATGTATTTGCAGAGAAGATTTGAGGAACGTGCGATGCAGATGTATCAAAAGGGAAAGTTCGGAGGTTTTTTGCATCTATACATCGGGCAGGAAGCCGTTTCAACGGGCTCGGTTTGGGCACTTAACGATGATGATGATATTATTACGGCCTATCGGGACCATGGGTGGGGCTTGGTCCGGGGTGTAACCCCGAAAGAGGGGATGGCTGAGTTATATGGGAAAGCTGCCGGCTGTTCCAAAGGGAAGGGAGGGTCGATGCATTTCGCCAAAGTTGAAAATCATTTTTGGGGTGGTCACGGGATCGTCGGTGGAAGTATTTCCCTGGGGGGTGGAATTGCTTTTGCGAACAAATATAAAGAAAACGGCCGGGTTACCGCCTGTTATCTCGGAGATGGTGCGGTAGACCAGGGAGTGCTTCATGAGGTTTTGAATATGAGTCAGTTGTGGAAATTGCCTTGTATCTATGTTGTGGAAAATAACGGTTATGCCATGGGAACGTCTGCAAGACGCCACAGTGTAGGGGAGATTCACGAGCGGGCACAAGGTTACGGAATGAAAAGCACCCTGATCAATGGCATGGATGTCTTTTCCGTTTATGAAAAAATGAAAGAAATTGCCGAAGAAGTCCGAAAGGATTCGATGCCGTGGTTTGTAGAGATCCGAACGTATCGGTACCGGGGACATTCGATGTCCGATCCCCAAACCTATCGTACTAAAAAGGAGCTGCAGGAGTATCAGAAGATCGATGCCATTGAGCGGCTGAAAACCTACATATCAGAGAATAAAATCACCTCAAACAAGAAAATAGAGGAGCTGGAAGAAAAGGTGGAAAATAAGGTGCTGGAGGCCATTGAGTTTGCCGAAGAAGCCGATTTCCCCGATGAAAACGCCCTGTATGAGGACATGTTTGCCGGCGAAAATCCGGTTTTTCATAAGTAACTGAGGAGTCCTTTTCACTTTTTTAACCTTCAATTTTTAACATTCAACATACTCCACTATGGCAGTTTTACAAATGCGGGAAGCACTCCTTGAAGCGATTGACGAAGAGATGGAGAAAGATGAAAACATCTTCGTAATGGGCGAGGAGGTTGCCGAGTATAACGGGGCTTATAAGGTAACCGAGGGATTGCTGGATAAATACGGATTCAAGCGTATGATCGATACGCCGATTTCAGAACTTGGTTTTGCCGGAATAGGAACGGGAGCTGCAATGAACGGGTTGCGCCCGATCGTCGAATTTATGACGTTTAATTTTGCCGTCCTGGCGGCTGATCAGATTCTCAACCACGCCTCCAAGGTCCGCTATATGACCGGGGGACAGGTGAATGTGCCGATTGTTTTCCGCGGACCGAACGCATCGGCGGGCCAGTTGAGTGCGACGCATTCGGTTGCTTATGACTCGATGTACGCCCATTTTCCCGGCCTGAAGGTGATCTATGTATCCGAACCGGACGATGCCAAGGGGCTGCTGAAATCGGCAATCCGGGATGAGGATCCGGTCTTATTTATGGAATCGGAGCAAATGTACGGCCTGAAGGGGGAGGTATCTGAGGAGGAAGATTACACGATTCCGATCGGCAAGGGGAAAATCAAACGTGAAGGGTCCGATGTAACGGTGGTGGCGCACGGCAAGATGTATCATGTGGCCAAACAGGCGGCTGCACAGTTGGAAAAAGAGGGTGTAGAAGTGGAAATTATTGATCCCCGAACCGTCAAGCCCCTGGATGTGGAGATGATTATCAAGTCGATCAAAAAGACCAACCGGTGTGTGATTGTCGACGAGGCACATCCATTTGCCGGACTTGCAGCGGAAGTAGGCTTTCTGATCCAGAGGGAAGCCTTTGATTATTTGGATGCTCCGGTACAACGCGTTACACTACCGGATGTAAATGCACCGTTTGCAAAAAATCTGTTTGACCTCTGGCTGCCATCGGCCAACAATGTAATCGATGCTGTGAATACGGTTACATACAGGAAATAGTTCAACATTCAACATTCAAAATTCATAATTCACAAACATGGCTGTTAAAATTGAAATGCCCAAGCTGAGCGACACCATGGAAGAAGGTGTCATTGCCAAATGGAATGTCAAAGAAGGAGATGTGGTGGAATCCGGCGATGTCATTGCTGAAGTAGAGACCGACAAGGCCACCATGGAAGTGGAGGTTTTTGACGATGGCACTATTTTAAAAATCCTCGTGGAAGAAGGTGATGCCGTACCTTTGGGGGGATTGATGGCGGTTATCGGGGAAGAAAGTGAGGATATCAGTGACCTTCTTGCTGAGGCTGAAAGCAGTGCGGGTGATGAAGAAGCTGTGGAAGAACCGGCTTCAACGGAAAAAGAGAAGGGATCGAAAGCGAAAAAAGAATCCGGGAGCCCCTCGCTGGAAAATCTGAAAGGGAATGGAACCGGCGAGATTTCGGAGGATGAGGGACGTATCAAGGCTTCCCCCCTTGCCCGCAGTATGGCTGAAGAACGGGGGATTGATCTTCGAAAAGTGGATGGAAGTGGTCCCGAGGGACGCATTATCAAAAAGGATATCGAAGAATATACTGAGAAACCGGCAATGGCTATTCCGACATTTGAAGCCGGGGAAAGTGAAGATATTCGTGTTTCACAAATGCGAAAGACGGTTGCACGGCGCCTTTCGGAGAGCAAATTTTCCAGCCCTCATTTCTATGAGACGATAGATATTGACATGAAACATGCCGTGGCCGCACGTAATAAAGTGAATGAAATCAGCGAAGTAAAGATCAGTTTCAATGATATTGTTGTAAAGGCCTGTGCGGCAGCCCTCAGGAGGCATCCGGATGTAAACAGTTCGTGGCATGAGGATACTATCCGACGCCACGGAGATGTCCATATCGCTGTGGCTGTGGCGATTGAAGAGGGACTCCTGACACCGGTTATTCAGCATGCTGATAAAAAGAACCTGAGAACGATTTCGTCCGAAACGAGAGAACTTGCCGAACTGGCACGTGAAAAAAAGCTTCAACCCGAACAGATGGAGGGCAGTACGTTTACAATCAGTAACCTCGGCATGTTTGGAATCGAGGAGTTTACGGCCATTATCAATCCCCCGAACGCCTGCATTCTTGCTGTAGGAGTGATTCGGGATGTCCCGGTTGTGGAGGATGGAGAAGTTGTTCCGGGCAAGAGAATGAAGGTGACGCTTTCCAGCGATCACCGGATTGTAGACGGTGCCAAGGCCGCCCAGTTCCTCAATACTCTACGTCAAATGCTCGAAAATCCACTTGGAATGCTTTTATAGGAGCTAGTGTCATGCCTACGGGGCCCCGCCGGCTGGCGGAATCTTTTTTGCCGTCTGGCTTCTTTAAAAAACAGGTACGCAGCTTAAGTTATGCACTGGTTTTTTGCATTGCCAGACAGCAAAATCTCTTCGACAACCCCCATATCGTATTGTTGGCACGCCACTGGTGGGATAAGAGCTATAAAGTACGGGGCCACAAGAGAGAATATGGATCCGTTACAGGCCCTCTATAGTGTGTACAACAATACCCCTTTACTCGGTCAAGGAGATGGGGTCAGCGTAAAATATTGTACCCAAAAGGGAGTGATCGCGCCCGCCCACGCACAAGTATGCCTGTTTGCCCTTCTTTTCATTCTTTGAAAGACTTCCCTCCTTTCTGAATTCCCTCATTTATAGGTATAAACGCCTATATGAAAAACATTAGAACAAGGAATATACCTCTACGTAAATTCATCTATTTTCATAATCTAATCTTTGTAAAATAGCGACTATTAAGTTTAAACGGTGAAATTAGCTTAGATATATCCCTATTTATTATTAGAACTTTCTAATGTTAGAATTTTCTAATATATTGATCTCAGTTTAATGATGTAGCAAAGAAGCTCGAGATCAACCAAGGGAATTCATTGAAAATTCAAATAATCATAATCACTCTTATGTTGTCATTTGTCTCAATTCATGGACAGTTGATGGCTCAAAAAACGACTCAGGCTGTGATGCAGGTGAGTGCGGAAGTCATTGCAGGGAGTCATATGGAGGAGAGTATTACGTATGACTTTTCCGATCAGTTGAATAACCCGGATCAGGAAAACCAAACCCTGCGGTTTGGTGAATTTAGCATGACAATTCCGGACGGAACGACGATTACGGCTCGTTTTGAAGGAAATATAAGGATGAACAATGAATCGGATGAGTTTTTTATTGAGGCCGGGATGGAGGAAACGGATGCAGGAGACGGGCAAATTATCTACAACCTTTTCGGTTCTACAAACGGAAGCAAGATCGCATCGGGCAAGTATGAGGGGGAACAACGGGCGACGATTGAGTACCATTAACCGGATTACAAAGAACGTTTAAGTTTATACGTTTCCTCGTATAAAGCAGGTGATTGCCTGGGATGGCATTCGCCGAAAAGCCTCCTGCCGGCGAAAACCGGCAGGAGGCTTTTTTAAATTGGAAGGGTAGTGAGAGACTTTTGTGAGAAAAGACCGGAGTATGGGTTTAAAGGTAAACACGAAGTCTCCCAATTATCAGAACCGGAGAGAGGATTGCAGAAATTGAAAGAAAATAAATTTGTGTAGAAGGGAACAGGGATAAGCAGTGTCTATCGGCCTTCAAAAAAATTTATGTTCATCACAATACGGCCAATCACATATCCTTCAAGTTTACGTAACCATCACGTAAATCCTCAATCAATTGTAAAGGTAGTGGTGGTTGATACTGGATCAATTTGAGGTATATGTTGTGGAAGGACATCGTTTCTGGAGGGCACAAAAGTTGTTTCGGCTGTATACTGCCCGGAAGGCCATTCATCATCCTCTTCATTCATATTGATTTCCACACGCCGCAGGTTTTTAAAATAGACCGACGTCGGCCTGCTGTTTTCGGTTATGAGCTCCCCATTGGGATTGAAAATTCGTGTCCGGACACTACCGATGAATGGGGCATTCCCGTCGGTGCGTTCCACCTCCGTTAAGACTACTAATCGATCATTTACTACATGAACCCTCGATCCATGGACCGTCAGTTTGGTTTGAACAGTACCATGGTGAACGAGAACAGCCGTTACCTGGTCAATCTGGAATCCGACCTGTGCCGTAACTTCACCTTCCGGCGCTTCACCGATCGGCGGAGATAACTGGCTGGAAGAGACTCTCATACGTGTCCAGTAAGTTCCATCCGGTTTATCTGCCGGGAAACGAGCCAAAAGACGTACGGTCTGGCGTTGGTTGGGTTGTAAGACAAACGTACTTGGAAAAGCCCTGAGGTACGGTTCAAGGGAATACTGTTCTTTCGTTTCCTGATCTTCATAGTTTAGATAGGGATTCCCCTCTTCATCTGTGTCCGGATAGGCAAATTCAAAATTTAATTGAATTTCAACCGGATTTTCAGACGAGTTCGCTATGAAAAAATTTCCCACTTTGGAGTTCGGATCCAGAAAAACAGCAGTTGGATTAATTGAAACCTGTGAATATCCCGTTTTGGTAAATGCCAAATACAAAAGAGGAAGTAATAATATACAGAGCTTTTTCATTCCGGATCGCCTTTTGGCCGTTTATATATATATTAACCAGAATAATACTAAATGATCCTAAATAAAAAAAAGCCTCACTTTTATGAGGCTTTTTTTAAAAAAATTGTGGTTTAAGAAAATTAAATACTGGTATAGTCCCCGTTAATGATCAGTACCTGACCGCCAGTATTGCCGGTCGTATAGGTGCCGGAGACGGTAGCGTCGTCCAATGAACCCCCGATCAGGAGAATGTAATCTCCGGTATTATTCGTATTGGTTCCAAGAGTAATCGTGCCAGGGGTTGTTAAGACGGCGTCCGCTCCCTGGTCACCGATCGTCTCATCCAAATTGAGTGTATTTGATCCGTCTGACAGAATGGCTTGCTGCGTAACAGAAATGGTGACACCCTCTCCATCTTCTCCTGAAAAGGTGATTTGTCCTATTGTTTCCCCGGATACGATTCCGTCATTACCACTATCACCTGTAACACCGGTAGATAGATAGTAAGGCCCGTCATTGGTACCGATGTTTCCGAAATCGACATTATTATTAACCGTTACCGTCAGCTCTGTGAATACATTTGCCGATACAGTTACGTTCGCATCTGCGGTAGTCGGATCCTGTGCATAAAGGTTACCCGCATAGAGAAATAACACGAATAAAATGGGTAGAAAGCTTGATATTTTCATGACTCTTGTCTATTTGTTATTGATTACACTTCCATTTTAGTGACCTCTTATATGGTTTCCAAGTTAGATTCTTTTAATGAAAGGCGTAAACCTGCCCTGTCTACCGCTCAATCAAATGGAGAATCGGCCGTTGAAACCCGTTGTTTTGGGTTAAATTGACCCTGGTTTCAAGCAATTGGGCCCAGCTTTCAAACTCCATGTCTAACAACAGGTTGTTCCGGTTTTCATCGTCCACGAGGATATAAGCATCGAAATCGAACTCGGTTTTCAGACGTATAGCATCGAGAACGGCATTTTGTCTCGTTTGATAATTTCCGACCTGCAGCCGGTATTCATATGAAGTTGGCCGGGCGATTCTATCTATTTCCTGACTCTGGACTTGTGGCTGCGGTTCAGTACTTGCCAGGTAAAATTCTTCGGCAACCCCCTGTTGCCTGAGTTTATCAGCGGCTTCACGGGCTTGTTCTTCATCCGGGTAGGGCCCGGTTCTCACGCGGTAGACTTCCCGGCCGGGAGCTTGTGTGATATAAGCATCGATGGAAAAGCGGTTGACTATCCGGGTCAGGTACTGCTCGGCATTGCTCCGGCTGCTGAAAGCGGCCAGTTGAAGTTCAAAGGCAGGGTCAGCCGGGTACGCTTGAAGATCTGTTTCCTCTTCTTGTTCTTGCGACGTCCGGCAACGGTTCAAAACGGCATATTCTGTAACAGAGAGCGCATCGTCAAACTGACGGGCCCGGGCGATTGCCCGGGAGAAGGAAGATAATTCGTGTGTCCGTACGGCATACTGCTCGTTTTGAGGGTAGTACAGGATGGAAAAGGCGACTCCGGTTTCCTGATTGGCTTCTGTTGCAACGGCATTGGCCCGGTCCAGGGTGGAAAAGACCCCGATTTGAAGCTGATAGAAGCAGGGATCCTGCCGGAGGGTGTCCACCTGGATGTTATGCTGCAGGGAGATTGTCTGAGGCCCTGAAGGAGTCTCAAACGCTCCGATCGGGTCGGAGTGGGGTTCGTCCGGTTCGGGCGGGCCCTCTGTAACAACGGTAAAGTCTAATCCGTCGACAAAATCCCCTTCGCGCAGGGAGCGCACTTCGAACTCATGCTTTTCCGGTCGGGAAACCCCATTGAGAAAGTCTAACTGGGAAGGGTCGATGAAGAGCTCGTATTCAGCGGGGGGGATTTCGAAGGCATAGAATGAGCCATCGGAAAAGGTTCTGAGTTCTTCAGAATGGCCGTTATTTTCATCCATCAGATTAATTTCATTAAGATACAATCGCACGCCGGACAGCTCCCGGAGGGTTTCGTTCTGCTGACGCTGAACGCGTCCTTCGATAACCCCCGACATATATAGAGGGATGTCGATTGTTTTGAACTGGTTGGGATCCGAGACAAAGGAGAATTGCTCGATTTTCGGGACCAGAAGGGGATTCCGGATATTTGCCTTGTTTACCATCAGGTTATACTGACGATAGGGCTGTAATTGCGTGATATACGTGATTCCTTGCACGTTGCGCACCACACCGCCGGCCCGTTCGATTCGTACGGCACTCTCCTCGAGCAGTTCTTCTCCTTCGTCGTAGAAGCTATTGTCATTTTCATCAACAAACATCCGCACGGCCAGACCCGAACGGCCTACCTGCTGACGATTACTCATGGTCACCCGGCCATTTTTTGAATCGAGCGCCACGGAACCTCGTATACTTTGGGTGAGATTTGCATTTCCGCGGGACCCTCTTGCAGTAGAGTTCGTCCGTATCCGGTTGAAATCAAACGAAAAGTTAAGCCGGAAAAACTGGAAATCACCCAAAAAATTATGCCCGGCCGCAAACTGAAGGCGTCCCTGGCGAAAGATACTTCTGCTAAACTGCAGCTCGGCATCCTCTATCCGGTTGATATGGGGGGCATAGTTTGATCGCATTCTGATAAAAGCCCCCTGGAGAAAAGAGGGAGTATTAGCAGACCGCCGGATATTGAAGGTAGAAGTCGCCGTCAGTCGGGAAGAAGGAGTGGTAATCCAGTCAAGTCTCCCGATCTGACTATCCCGGTAGCCGAAACGCAGGTTAAACGGCCCGAAACGGGTATTCAGGTCGATACGGTATCTTGTCTGATCGTTGTTTAAGCGTTGTTCGTGGTTTACCGACCAGCGGAAAAACAGCGGCAGGCTGCCTAACTGGAAGGGCGTGAAAAGATTGGCCCGTAACTGCGATTCGATTTGTGAGGGGTTGTATAACCCTCCGATTCTGTTGAAATGCGTGTAATTAACATTAACACTTGCCGATGAAGGATATACCACACTGGCGTTGACGCGATAAAACTCCTCGGGGGCCGCTTCAAATTTAAACAGGTATTTGGACAGGACTCGCGTAGACAGGGCGGCATGGTAGGTCGGGGTGGTATCGTGGTACCCGTCGTAGTATTCGGTTCCCCCCGACAGGGAGAGCCAGTTGGTTAATCCGACGCCTATTTTTCCTTTTGCCATATAGGCTCGTTCTACGGTACCCAGAAGTGGATTATCCAATCGTCCCGCATTGAGGGTATAGTTCACTTCACCCGGAGGTATGAAATCAAACGGTATTTGCATGCGGGTCGACTGTTCGGAAACCTGTCCGGAGGGCGTATACATCCGCAGGTTGTATTGCGAGGTGCCGTAGGTGAGGGGAACCTGGAACCGGTAGTTCCCCATTTCATCCGCCCGCCGGAAATCGATCAGGGTGTTATTCCGGTACAACTCCACTTCGGAATCCGGTGCGGTCGTTCCGCTGAATACATAATCGTCATACATGAACCGTGGCTCAATCGGTTCGTTGGTAATCTGAATGCCGGTGAACGGAGCCGGGCTGAGACCGTTCGAGGTTGTCTGGCCGGCAGTAATACGTGTGACGACCGGGGTATCCCGTATCCCGTATCGCCAGCGGAGGTTATTGGAGCGAAGGGTTTGGTTGTTTTGTGACCAGTTACCAAAGACATTTCCCTGGAAATCTCCACCCAGTAATTCCGTACCGATCCCGGTGCTGAATACATAACTGTTGACATTCGGGGTGATGTTGGCCGAAAGATTGTAATCGAGAAACCCGGCGTTGAATACGGATCGTTCCCGGTCGAACTGTAACGGATAATAGTCATGGTACAGATCCCGTTCCCGGAACATGGCCCGTTCCCGCTCTCGTCCCCGTTCCCGCTGGGCGAGAATCGGCATGGTTTTGTCAGTTTCCAGACGCAGAGACAAATTGTTGAAATCAACGTTGAAATCGAGGTCAAACAGCTCATAAAACTGAATCGGGTGCAGAAAAAAGTCGAGTTCTTTAATCATATAGGTATCTGGCGGAAGGCTGACGGTCCGGCCTTTGAAACGGGCCGATCCCTCCTGGTAATTGATTTCGTAGTAGCCTTCATTCAGAAATTGGCCGGATACCGTAGAGGCAGCCAGATCTGCATTTGCATCGATCTGCAGAGCCCGGAAGAGTTCCGTATGGGGCAGCAGAAACTCTCCGTCCACATAATAAGCTGTGACATAGATATTAAACAGGCTTTGATACCGAAATGTAAGATAGACCTCCTGTTCATCGCCGTTTTGTTGAGCTATTGCCCGGTCAGCAAAAACGAACGAAAAGATCAAAATAAGCGAAAGGTATGGAATCGGGCATTTCCTCAATCAACCGTAAATTTTATCGTACGTTGTATGGGGTTGGCCTGTACCAGGTCTGAACGGGATGCATCCCTGCGCTGGGTTTGAAAGGTGAATGTCGCCTCATAGGTGCCCGGTGCAAACTCCGAGAGGTCGAAATTATACCGTCTCAGGATGTCAAAATAAACAGAGAGGTTATATACCTGCTCCATTACCTGGCGTCCGTTGACGTTGGTAATCCGCACGAGTGTTTGTCCCAGGTAGGGAGAATTACCGGTCCGTTGGAGATCCAGCAGAAACGCCCCGTCATTGTTGTCTTGCAGGAAATCGATCGAACGGATTTGAAGGCCTGTGGTTGTATTCCCCTTTTTAAAAAAAGCCGGGATGATCTGTTCAAAGTTCATATTGATACGGGCAGATACAGCATTTGCAGAACTTGTTTCAAGTGCCGGACTCAGGGGGGTTGCAAGAATGTTGATTCGGGCCCAATATGTGCCATCCGGTTTATTGCCGTGTCCCCGTGCGGCCAGCCGTACAGTCTGACGCTGGCCCGGCTGGATGATAAAATTCCGCGGAAAGGCGTTGAGGTGCTCCGTAAAGGATTGTTCACGACCGGTCGTATCATACAGAATGGAAATATTGCCCTCTTCATCGCTCTGAGAGTAGCCAAAGCGGAAGCTGATGGAAATTTCCTGGGCGGTTTGGGAACTGTTGGACACCATCACGCTTGCAAACGGCGACCGGTCACTCATAAACACGGCAGTGGGGGCAATGCTGACCTGACCCCGTACCTCGGCAATTCCCGTTGTCAGACTGATGAAAACGGTTATCAGAAGCATTCCGTACAGGATCGAGGTGGATGATTTCACAAGGCCGCCCATTTCGTGAAGGGTACTCGAAACAAATAGATTAAAAATTGAATTCAATATAATGAAAAAGATCTCCTGGAAATTATCGAAGCTTTAAA
This sequence comes from Balneolaceae bacterium, assembly GCA_040877875.1. Taxonomy (GTDB): domain Bacteria; phylum Bacteroidota; class Rhodothermia; order Balneolales; family Balneolaceae; genus JBBDNC01. Next base: position 15,645 of record JBBDNC010000037.1, read on the forward strand.
GAAATAAAATAGAATCTTTTAGTTAAATACATACTCTACGGTTAATGTATAGGTGCCCGTATGTTCTCCGACCGTAAGGCTTGACCCGCCGGATCCTCCCACACCCGTCAGATTCCCCCCTACCCAAACGGTATAGTTGTCATCTGTCAACGTAAATGAATTACCGGTATTCACCGAACTCCCCCCAAAATCACTGCCATCCGTGCCATTCATGCCGGAGAGCGTTGCGTTAAAATCGATTTCAGTAACGCTTCCCGGGCCTGTGAGGGTGACCGGCGAATTGTCGGATAGCTCAATACTCTGCCCGTTCGTGGCATTGACTTCAAACTTGCCGATTGAAAAAACTCCGGATTGATTTGAGGAAGTTCCGTTTTCGGAGTCGAGTAACGGGGAATTCGTCGATATATCCGATGTGATGAAGCCGAAATCGATATCGGTTAATTTGGTGACGTTCATCTCATTGATGACAAAGGTCGTGACCGTAGCATCGGCGTTATCCGATATAACCTGGGCAAACAGGGCATAGGGCTGGAGACACAGGAGTCCAACCGCTATTGTCAGGACCTTTAGATTTTTCATGTTTCATGCATTGAATTATTACTTCAAAAATAGGCAAGAATCCGTCGGCTCCCAAGTTAGAACATATTAATTAAAACGATCTAATGTGCTGTTAAACGTAGATCAGAGGGGCGTTTGGAAGAAATCATGGATGTAATTATGGATAGGTAATAGATGGTTTATTGAATGTAAATAATGAAATGCAGTACTACACAGAGAAAAAAGTAATTGAATGCTCTCAAAAGGTCTTTTCGATATCCTGTTCAGAGACCCAATCGAATTGATTCTATTAAAAGGAGCGTTTGAAAAATTGTTATTTTGCTTTTATTCGACAGAAAACTCTCGCATTTTCAAAGAAACCTGTTTCAAACGAACCTCATTCAAACTCTATACTCATGGTTACGTCCCCTACATAGGTGCCGGCCGGCACGTTTCCCACATCAATCGTTCCGTACACGTATAGATAGGCGGTTGACCATTCACTCTCCGGCTGATTGGGGGGGGATAGATTACCAGCTCTTCCTGGGGAGAGGTAAGCTGTCGGGCGAGCCTGTAGTCGTTGACGCCAAAATCGACATAAGCAAGTTGGAGATCCAGGGGGACGCGTGAATCCAGATTGGGATGCTCCAGAAAATCGGGTGTTTGCATGGATAGCAATATACGCTGCCATCGGACGGCATTGATTGAAAAAACACCCATATTGGGATCACCGGGATTGATTTGAACGAGGCCCGAGTTGGAGATTATCTGGCCGAAATCAAGCGATTGTTCTACCCGGGCGTCTGTTTCCGGTTCTACTTCAATTTCTATGCTTAAAAACTGGGCAAATCCTGCCACAGGCAGCAGTAAAAGGAATACAATCAGGGGATATGTGAAAAATCTATTCATAGGTAACGGTGATTGTAATCTGGCTAAAATAATCACCGACATCGACATCCCCGACTTCAATGGTCCCATACAGGTATAAGACGGCCGTTTCTTCAACGAGTGACTGGTTAAATGCCTCTGTTGGAGGGGGCGGGGGAAGGCCGGGCGGTTCGTGCTGGCGCTGGAGGACCGGAAACCTCACATTGGCGTAATTCCCGCTCAAGGAGATGATCTCGGCTTGTGCGGGACTATTCTGGGCTTCACCCACATTGGAATATGCCGCCTGAAGGGTAAATGGAATCCGGCAAGTGCTCTCGCTGCAAGCCTCGTTACCGTTCAAAAACAGATAGTCCGGCCCGTCGATTTCCACGAGGGCATCCAGATACCGTATCCCTTTGATTTCCACTGCATAAGCTTCAGCCAGATCAACGGTATAAGTATAGGAACTTTGGCCTGAGCCGCTGATCACCGGCCCCCCGCTTTGGTGGTTGAATTCCAGATCGCCGGTTCCCAGGATCACATTAATTTCGTAGGCACTCCCGTATTGGCCGAAATTGATTTCCTGCCCGTTAACCGATTGATACCCGGTGAGTAGTAAACTCATTATAATAAAAGTTTTCCACCGCATCAGATATATTCGATTTCAAGTGTAAATTCTCCTTCGTAGGTGCCCGGTGCTGCATTTGCCAGGTCAATTCTGCCACCTACCCAAATATAAAAATCTCCGTCCTGGTTGAATTGCAGGGGAGGGGTTTCAGCTTCAAAGAGCTCAGACGTATCCTGCTCGTCCACATTATTCCCGGACACATCGTATTCAAAGAACAGAAAGCCGGTTCCTTCTACATTGGACAATTCCCGGGTCGGCAGATAGCTGATCCTGAATGATGCTCCCGGTTCTCCGCTGGCTACAAGTTTGCCTGCGCGAAAACTGAGCGTCGGGTCTACGGTAATGATGTTTGCTTCCTGGCTGGCTCCCCGAAGGTCCATCCCGCGGGCCGTAACAACTTCTATTTCTGCTTCTTCTGCAGGGTCTACGACATTGGCGGAGACCTGAATGCTGACCGACGCATCCAGCCTTTGCTGGGCATGGGCTGCTGGCAGAGCCATGAAACCACAGACAAATGCAAGGACACCTGCGTGAGCAATTGATATTATTTTCCTAATGCACATGCTTGTAAGATCAGGGAATTTCATCCCGATGTCCAGTTAGGAACTTATAATGAAATGATTATTCAAAAATACTGAGGGCTGTAAAATTCCATCCGGCTTCGTGGACATTTGCAGCGGCCTGTTCGGCATACTGCTGGGCCGTGCAGTCATATTGAATATTGACATTCCCCGCGAAGTCAATATTCATGCTGCCGAGTCCGTCGTTCGTTTGACCGATCAGCGTGGAGCCGTTAATACTTGGGGTCCCCTTGGCTGACAGGGAGGTGGCATTTTCAAAAATCACAAGCCCGTTAAAGGTGAAATTCCCCCCGAGACCTAATTCCGGTGCCTCATACTCCGGGTCATTTATATCCATCTCTGCGTTCTGTTTAATGATTAAGATTCCCCATCCTTCGGAAACTCCACCTGTCAATTTAACCGGACCGTCAACCATAAATACACCAGGGTCATCTTCAGTTCCCATGTTTGGGGTGTCATTATTTAATATTACGGTTCCAGGTTGGCCTTCGAGCCGCTGGATCAGTTCCTCAGCTTCGTCAAAACTGGTTTCTGGGTTGGAATGATGGGGGGGAGATCCCGTAATCTGACTTTCGTAGGGAACAATTTTTGTAGAATCCTCACTGCTCGGATAGGTGATGCCGGGTTTGTCGCCGCATTCACCGGTTTCCGTTGGATCCTCTCCATGGATTTCGGCAGCTGCTCCATCTATATCGAATTCGAAGGGGGTCATGGTAATTTTAATGGCACTGTCGAACGTAGGGACAAAATGGAGCTGACGAACTTGGTACCGGCCTGTGATGGTGTGGCTAGATTCATCGGCTGTGCCGGTTGACTGTAAAATGTAGATCCATTCCTCTGCAGAGTCATCTTCGATGTCACAGATGACATGTGCTTCACCGCCATCCAGGTTGTAAGGAGGAGGGTTATTCTCAGAATAAAAGTTCTCGCAATCCTCAGGGTCCTGCATGAGTTTGTGTATCGTCAGTTGCAGCCCGGCATGGGCAATATTGCTTGCCCGAACCTGTTCGGCATACTGGACTCCGTGTCTCGTCATCTCCCGGACCCGGTCCTGTAAACCGGATTGAGTAATTCCTACCGACAACATCACTCCTGCAACTATAATCAGCATAGCTCGTCCCATAGTACCCTCTCTATTCTGTATTCATGGATAAGTTTCCCGGTACAATGGTTTTTCGCCATTGAGATACGGGATACCTCGTTTGTCCCCCCGGCATGGAGACTCCTTCTCTCGGTTGGGTTTCAATAATCACCTCAATACTCCGAATAGCAGAAGGATCCGTAGTCTCATTCCCGTCCCTGTTAAAATATCTCAGATCAAACCGGGTAATGCCGATTCCGATTGAAGTGGTATCTCCACCGGCAATTCTTCTCTCAAGGGTCCTGTGATCGGGATTATCCGACCCGGCAGGGATATCTGTAGTCAACTCCCAGGTAATCGTTGACGGATCTGTAGAAGGGTCCTGATCGAATTTGGCTTTAAACGTGATGCTGTGATCCCCGATGGACTGGATTGGGTCCACGGGAGTCTCTCCAATCTGATAGGTGTCATACCCGATTTTTTTAAAATCGTATAAAATCATTTCATAAACCGATTCGGTATGGCTTTTTGACATCTCGTGCAAGGTCAGATCCGTTGCATGCCGATTCAGCCGCAAATTGAATCCGGCAATAATCAACATCAACATGCCGGCAATAATAAAACTTGTCGTCAAACCTAAATTCATAATGATTTATTTATTTCTGTACAATAAAACCTTGTTGCCATCTCCCCTCGGGTAAGTTGTCACCGACAGGAATGGGGTAAAACGATTGTATATGCCGGGAATCCGTGACAGGAGACAGTCAATTGCCACACTGTACAACATACCATACAACACACGTTAGTCATGATTATAAGTCCTTAGATATTGTACTTGTATCGGGTTCGTCAAATATGGATTCTCAATCGTTACAATCATCCGTTTGTGTCTTGTTTTTGAGGAGGTTTCCTCATATTGGGTACTGTCTGCATAGTGTACAGTTACCAGCATGTTAAAATTGCCCAGATTCGTATTAATATCCTCTTCACACTTGTCATACTTGCTGAACGTATCAATATTCGGGTCATCGCAACTTGCAGTGCTCCCTGAGAAAGGTGAAGCTTCAAAATCGCCAGGTACATGAATCGGTATGGCACCATTTTTAGTCGTATCGTCAAACGCTTTCAGCCGGGCTTCATCAATCAAATCCTGTGCCAGGGTTACACATAGCATTTCCACTTCGCTTTCCACCTGCCTTTCCGTATTTGACAGGATATGCCGGTTTGTAGAAAGAAGGATCAGTGAAAAGATGATCATCGCCCCGATGACCTGTATAATTTCTGTATATCCACTCATACATTGAATATTAGAATTTTCTAATGTTTATAAATGTACTCAAATTCCGAATCAATACAAACAGGGTTATGAAAGAGTAAGAAGTGGCATGGGAAATGTTTCCAAAACCGGGAAGCCCATAACCAGAGCCTATTTAACATGGATCATTTTTTTATCCAGAACCCGGTCGGGGGTAACGAGCCGGTAGAAATAAAGACCGCTGGCAAGGGAACGGGCATCCCAATTGATATCGTAATAACCGGCACTTTTCCGTCCGTTTACCAGGGTTTGGATGCGCCGCCCGAGAATATCATAGATATCCAGCCGTATTACAGCCTCGACGGGCAGGCCATAGCGGATCGTGGTAGTTGAGTTGAATGGGTTCGGATAATTGTCGAAAAGAACTACTTCATCCGGCAGATCAATCGCATCGTCGCCCGGTTCAATCGATAGTACAAATCGAGGATTCGTGGTCAATTCAGGATCTTGGGCGAGCAGGCGGAAATTGCTTGTCGTATTCTTCTGAAAAGTAGAATCGTCCGGCTGGTCCACAAAAGTGAAGTCATAAAATGTATTTTCTTTTAAATTGATTTCACTGCCGTTATGGGTATCGGTCAGGATGATCTCCCATTCGTCGGGAATATTATTCATCTCCGGCCAAGTGAGTGTTACATCGCTGGGAGAGTACCGTCCGTCAACGACACTGGCTGCATGGATCCTGATTTCAACCGGTTTGGCAAACCGGCGGGGAAGGTTGTTGATGGCAAGTTCTATCCCGTCGTTCATCAATGAAAATATTTCCAGGTAGGTGTCGGTTTCGAAGGGCAGGAGCCGGTAGGCATCCATATCATCGATTCCGTTGGTCCCGGCCTCGGTAAAGGATAAATGGGTGGAACGGGATCGGCCGTCACTGAATATTTCAAGCCCGATTGTAGGGACTTTTTCATCGTCCTTTTCTTTATCCCGGTCTGCTGTTTTATAAAATGCACCCCCGGTTGTTTTGGAATTCTTTCGCACTTTCAGGGACGGAGTGCCGTTGCCATTGGCTTTTACCCAGAATCCCTGGAATGGAGCAATCAATCCGTCTCCGAGTGACCCGGTAGCGCCATTCCAGGTAAGGTATTGATTTGTGTTTTCGTCCCATATATAGATACTGTTGCTCATATTGGTTTTCTGCCACGTCCCGTCATCCCAGTCGACCGTAGCCGTGTACGGATTGCCAACGATATTCCAGCCGGTATCAGCCGAGGCCGTATATGTGACAGGAAGCGTGATCTCTGTTCCATTGCCGATATTTTCAGCCCCTTCAACATCCAGTGTGTAGGGAAATGGAGTGTTATACCGTTCATCTTCCGGTATATCTCCGAAAAAATAGACGAAATAGCCTCGTCCTATCGTCATGGCATCTGAAGCATTGGCAGGTGCCCGCCACCGCAACTGGTCGGTACCGGGATGGTCTTCCTTATACCAGAGTACATTTGGCTGAAGCTCTTCCCCTAAAGTGGCTCCGGTAAAGCCCTGGGTGATCGTTCCGTCGAGGAAATTTCCAAAAGTTGCATCCAGGGGAGTGGAGAGCAACCGGTATCCCTGAGGCGCTTCGACATCCCTTAACATGCGAATATTGGAGACTTCACCGGTCGTCACATTCGTAGCAAGGTTGAAACCGGAGGAAATAGTCAACTGCCCCTGGGTGATTTTCAGGGTATCTGAAATTACAAGGTTATTGTTTACAGTTACCGTTGTAGGGTTGTTGATTGTAAAAGTTTTAATGTTTTGAATACCGTTGATATCCTGGGGGGCACTTCCGTTAAATTCAACATCCGTACTTGTCAGGGAGATATTGGTGCCGTTGATATCCCCGCCGATTCTAAACTGGGATTCATTTCCGACCAGTGTACCGTCCTGAAGATTCAGATCCCCTAATGAAACGAGCTGGGAGCCGGATAACATCGTTAAGGTATTTCCTGTTGCAATATTGACATTTGAAAAGGCCTCGAAATAGCCATGAACCTCTACATCGTTGTTGATATTAAGGTTGTTGCCTGTGAAATCCCCTTCGACGGTTTGAAGGGAGGATCCGTTAAAATTGATCCCGGATGAACCTGCAATAAAGTTGGCCAGGTCCACATTTCCTTCCAGGTTGATCGTACTGTTGTCGGCAAAAAGGCTGCCTCCGCCCGATATTTCATTGTTGACAGTAAGAGTCCGATCGGCCATAGTGATATTCGCGCTGGTTTCGAGGACCAGGAAATCCACGACGGGATTAACGGTGTTACTGTTGGTATCGTCCAGAATGGGAAACCGTTCGATCGTTGTACCGTCCTGCCGTTCGGTAGGGATTAAAACAATCTCCCCGGTAGTGGGCAGGGTTCCAAGGCCCCAGTTTCCGGTATGGGTCCAGTCAGATGCGTTGCCCGGGTTCCCGCCGGCATTGGCTGTCCAGCGGTTGAATTCGGAAATAGTGATGACTGCATCGTCGTCGATGGATTGGGAATTTACAGACCCGGTTACCGTAGCTGTCGCAGAAGCTGTCCCTGCGGTAAGGGTTGCAGAATAAGTACCGTCTCCGTTATCCGAAACGCTGCTTAAGGATCCTGCGGTTGTGGAGAGGTTTACATTATCCCCACCGCCGGTGAGCAGGTTACCGTATGCATCGATCAACTGAACGGTAATGGGGGTATTGTCAGCTCCGTCATTTTGGAGATAATTCCGTACGGGAGTGAGGGTCGAGGTGGTGGGGCTCGCAGCTCCCGGCTGGACGGTAAAAGTGTTACTGGTACCGGATTCGGAAGATGCAGTTTTACGGGCAGTAATCGTTGCCGATCCGGCCGAGGTAATCGTGATGGAGTGAGAAGAAAGAATCCCGTTATTGAAAGCCGGACTGGTTCCTCCGCCGGAAGAGATCGTTTGATCGGAGGTAATTTCAACGGTATTACCGGATCCGTCGAATGACTCAACCGTATTGTTATGCGCATCCTGCGCAGTGATTCGAAGATTAAATGATGATCCTGCAGTCTGGGTGCCAATATTTCCGCCTCCGGATGCTTCAACAACAAATTTATTGAGACTACCGTATGTATAAGTCACTTCCGGATTACCGGTTGTGATATTGCTGCCGTCGATCGAGGCACCGATTTCTTCGACCCCGACGTTATTGGAAGCGGTCAGCGTAGCGGTATAGGTTCCATCCCCGTTTCCGGTTGTTGAGGAAAACGACCCGCCTGCATTGCCAACCTTGAAAATGTTTATCGATTCCGAGACGTTACTTTGATGCAAATTTCCAAATTCATCAATGAGTTGCACGGTCACTTCGGCTTCGCTGGTTCCGTTGGCAATCATCACATCCGGCGCAACCGAAATGGTTGAATAGTCCACATGGGGTGCGGCCGGTTTGACGGTGAACTGATTGCTGGATCCGGATTCGGAGGAGTCGGGATGAGCGTTGGTGGCGGTGATTCGAAGATCGCCCGATTCGATCATGGTAATATCGTGCGGATTCGCAAATCCGTTGGTAAGGCTGATTTCCGTACTGTCGGTTCCGTCCGAAAATGTACCGGCCGTAGTTAAATTCACAGAACCGTTGAAGTTATCCCGAGGCCCCGAGCCGTCCATTCTGTTACCGCCGCCGTCAACCGCCTCGATTTGTATCTGGAAAAGATTTCCGGCGGTTTGAGTCCCGATAGATCCACCACCGGATATTTCTACTTTAAATCCGGCTAATTTACCGGCATCAGCAATTGTGAATTGTTCACTGTTAGGGGAGTCATTCAACCCGGAACTGGTAGCTTTCAGTGTGTAGGTGTCCGAGGTACTGAAGTCAACATCATCAAATACAGCAACCCCAGAACTGTTTGTGGATACGGAGGTTGTACTGTTATTGGAAAACCCCCCGGGATCGCCGCTTGTAATCTCAAGGTTGACAGTTACCCCGGACTGGGAGACGAAATTACCGAATGCATCGGTAAGTTGTACTTCTATCGGAGGAGAAATCGTACTGTTTTTACTGGCACTGGAAGGCTGTTCGGTAAATATCAGTCCGTCGGCACTTGCAGGGTTTACGGTAATCGTTTGGGACGTAGCCTGGGTCAGCAGGGAGCCCGTGAAGCGGATGTTGATGTCGTTGGCTACCTGGTGACTGAGGTTGGTGAACGTTGCTACACCGGAATTGGCTGTCACCGTAGTAGTCCCCTGGAGGGTGCCGCTTCCGCTGTTTCGGGCAGCCGTGATTTGCGTAAAACTATTGCCTGTTACCGTATTGCCGAACGGATCCCGTATCGTAACAACCGGCTGGGTCGAAAAGGCTGTTCCGGCGGTAGCAGTGGATGAGGGTTGTGTGGTGATATCCAGGAAATCCCCATCGGTATGAACCACTGTAATGAGCCCGGATTGAACGGTGTTGAGCCCGCCGGTGGCCGCCCGGATCGTGGCCGAACCCACAAGCTCACCGGTAAATACGGCACTTTTGTTATCCCCTGCCGTTACGAGGTTTCCGGAGGTTACTCCTCCGGAAATATTTTGGAGTGACCACGTAGCGGCCTCGTTACGTTTGAAATTGTTAAACTGGTCTCGCACATTGGAGTAAACGGTGATGGAAAATCCGGCTTCCAGATTCTGGGCGCTGACAACTGAACCGCTCGCGTTTGGCGCTGTTTCCACCCGAACCCGGTTGTCGGCTCCAACCACCATCGAAACGTTTCCATAATTGGTCTGTCCGCCAGGGGCAGAACTCCCCACATTTCGGATCTGTCCGCTTGCCAGGGGACTGCCCTGGGCAGGGCCAATTCTCAACCCGGTGAATTCAATCGCGTGAGGGTTGTTTGGTGGAGTTCCTCCACTGCTGCCCTGTACATCATACACGATTTCGGAAGCACTCCGGCTTTCGAAGGTAACGGTGATTTGCTGTGATTTAGGCTGGGTTACGGTTACAGAAGGAGCCGTTCCTCCGGTATCCCAGCGGAATCCACTCGGTGCATTGAGGCGAATCTTTCCCGATGTAAGCTGACCCGGATTGGTTTCCTGGATCGTCGGTCCAGTCAGGGAACGATAGGTATTTGTGGAAAAATCGTCGGCTGATATATTTGCCCCTCCTGTTGCCGGAGACACAGTCTGGCCGAGAAGAGAGACGATTCCGCCTGGCAGCACCCAGAGTAGAACACTTAGAATGAATATTTTTTTAAAAAACAGGAATCTCATACTTTCATAGTGCCGGTGGGTGATAATCTGCAAGAAGATACTAAGTTAATATGAAAATAAGCAGCTCGCCGGAATCTCTTAATTAGAATGCTTTAAGACTGTAATCGACCATAAATCCTTACATCTGAAGATCAACCTACCCCTTATTGAAAATGACGGTGAATGAAGTTCTGACATTATTTATTTTCTCTAGGCAAATGTATTTCAATAGCTGTATGCTGACATTTCTTCCACTTGTAAAGAATGGATCATCGATGATATCTCATGCTGTAACCCCCATTCCCATGAACCACTCCTATCAAATATGAAGATCCTGATTACCGGTGCTAAAGGCCAGCTTGGAAAAGAATGGATGGATATAGTTGCCGGTATGGGTCATCATGAGGTCATCGGAGTCGGTTCAAATGAACTGGATATTTCGAATCGGTCTCATGTAACAAAAACGTTAAACCGGATCGATCCGCATCTTCTGATCAATTGTGCGGCATATACGGATGTAGATCAAGCGGAAGATGATGTTGAACAAGCATTTCTGGTTAATGAAAAGGGTGTGGAGAATCTGGCAGGGTGGTGTTCCGGGCATCGCCGAAAGATGGTGCATTTTTCAACAGATTATGTATTCCCCGGCCGTCTGGGAGACCGTAAGCGATATCCGGAAGGGTACCCCGAAGAGGCTCCGACAGACCCGGTGAATACTTACGGAGCAAGCAAACTGGCCGGGGAAGAAAAACTGAGGAAACTGAATACAAATCATCTGTTGATACGTACTTCCTGGCTTTGCGGAAGATATGGCAACAATTTTGTTTCTACCATGCTTCGTTTGGGGAAGGAGAAAGACAGGTTGAGAGTCGTGAATGATCAGTTTGGCAGCCCTTCATTTGCAAAAAATGTTGTTTACAATACCTGGAATCTGATTGAGAAGGAGCAAACGGGTGTGTTTCATGTTACGTCCGGCGGACTCATTACCTGGCACCGGTTTGCGGAAGCTGTATTTGAATTATCGGGACTGGATGTACAGGTGGATTCTATTTCTACCGAGGAGTATCCGACGAAGGCCAGACGGCCTTCATTCTCAAAGTTAAATACAAAAAAACTTGAATCAATACCCGGATGCCGGATTATTGACTGGAAGGAAGGGTTAAAGGAAGAGCGTATCAAAGGATAACCCTCTGGCTTCCATTTGGTGAAAAGCATTGGACCCAGAAACCGGATTTGTGTAAGAGTTAAATTAATTATCTTTAGCCTTGCTTTATTTTTAGCACTTTGATTAAAAAAGAAGGTTTGTGGCAGTCAGGAATCAGAATAAATGAAATTTATATCGACAGACATACGGGATTTACTCATTCTTGAACCCACGGTTTTCGGGGATGAGCGGGGATACTTTCTGGAGACCTACCGACGGGAATATTTTGAAGATCAGGGAATTGACGTTGAATTTATTCAAGATAATACCTCATTATCTCAAAAAGGGACGATACGTGGTTTACATTATCAAAAAAGAAAACATGCCCAGGCAAAACTGATGAGGGTCAGCCGTGGAGCCATTCTGGATATTGCTGTGGATATCCGTCAGGAATCCGATACCTTTGGCCGGCATGTGGCCGTCGAGCTGAGTGAAGAGAATCACAGACAGCTCTACATCCCGGAAGGGTTTGCTCATGGTTTTGCCGTTCTGACCACGGAAGCAGTGATTCATTATAAATGTAACCGCTATTATTATCCGGAAGCGGAACATGGGATTCGATGGGATGATCCGGATTTAAAGATTGACTGGAGAGTGTCGGATCCGATTGTTTCTGATAAAGATCTAAATCAACCATATTTTTGTGATTTAAACTCCGGGGATTTGTTTTAAAATTTTAAGAATATCTAATTCCGGTTCCAGGAAGTTCAAAGGGTGCGTCTTACGACAGAGACAAGAAGAAGTATTTATGAACTAAAGGGCATCCTAAAAATTTTATTTTAAAACATTAATTGATCTCCTATTTATTTTTAAACAGCAATATTTACCTATTCGTGAATCCCCATACCTGTTCGATAAGGTACTGACAAGTTGAAACAAGACTCACAGTAAACTGAAACTGATAAAATAAAATGAAAATCATTGTTACAGGCGGCGCCGGATTTATCGGATCCAATCTGATCTTATATCTTCATGAGAATTACCCGGAGATTGAAATTTATAATATTGATAAACTGACCTATGCCTCCGACACCGGTTTTCTCAAACCCCTGAAGAGTTCAAACCGATATCACTTTTCAAAAGTTGATCTGGAAGACCGGAATGCGGTTGCGGATATTGTAAAAAAGTGGGAGCCCGACGGGGTCTATCATCTTGCAGCGGAATCCCATGTGGACAACTCTATCAAAGGGCCTGAGCCGTTCGTCCTTTCGAATGTGGTTGGAACATTTAATATTCTGGAAGAATGCCGGCAGTTATGGTCGGCCGATCAGGAAAAATGGAAACAAAAGCGTTTTTTACATGTATCGACCGATGAGGTTTATGGGACTCTTGGCAAGGAGGGAGCCTTTACCGAATCGACTCCCTATGCTCCCAATTCTCCCTACTCTGCTACCAAGGCAGGGAGTGATTTCTTGGTTCGATCCTATTATCATACCTATGGTATGAATGTTGTGATTACAAATTGTTCCAACAATTTTGGCCCCCATCAGCACGATGAAAAGCTTATTCCCACTGTAATACGTAAAGCTCTTGCCCATCAGTCCATACCGGTGTACGGGAAAGGGGAAAATGTACGGGATTGGCTTTATGTGAGGGATCACTGTAAAGCCCTTTCGTCGGTGTTTACGGAGGCTCAGGCAGGGGGGCAGTACAATATTGGCGGAGATAACGAATGGACGAATATTGAACTTGTCCGGAAAATTTGTGATGTGTTGAATAAAGAGAAAGGGGAGGGGCCTGACGGTGACTACAAAAACCTGATTTCATTTGTAACGGACCGGCCCGGCCATGATTTTCGATATGCCATTGATGCATCAAAAATCAAAAAGGAAATTGGATGGCACCCGTCAGGGGATTTTGAGAACATGTTATTGGAAACGGTCCGGTGGTATATTAAAAAATACAATGAGTCATAATTTATTGAATGTGTGAACGCAGGATACAGTGGAGCAAGGGGTGGCAGGGATTAGAGACTGGGTATGGATCCATGTACACACCCCTCGCTTGTCCTGACGATTGACGCCGTCAGGACTGCACTTTCCCCTCTCGAGAGGGGACGGATCTCCCCGCCGGCGGGGAGATCCCGGGGTGTGTTCGCCGTTCTATTCAAAACATTTTGAATTATATTTGACTGTGGACGCCAGAATAAGCAACATATTTAACTGAACAACTGATACTATGCGACAATACTGGTTGATGAAATCGGAACCTTACGCCTACGGTATAGAAGATTTGGAAAGAGATGGTACGGAACCCTGGGATGGCATACGTAATTATGAAGCACGGAATTTTATGCGGGATGAAATGAATATCGGTGACCAGGCTCTTTTTTATCATTCCAACGTGCGCCCGCCCTCTATTGCCGGTATTATGGAGATATGCAGTGAACCCTATCCGGACCCGACCCAATTCGACCCGGGCAGTAAATATTTTGATGAGAAAAGTAGCGAGAGTGATCCCACCTGGCAACTGGTGGATGTGAAATTTGTTCAAAAGTTTAAGAACCCGGTCACGCGAGATGAACTCCAGCAGGTTCCGGAACTTCAGAATATGATGTTGTTTAAACGGAATCGTTTGTCTATTACCCGGGTAACTGAAGAAGAGTTTAAGAAGATTTTGGAGATGGCGGAAAGGGACGATGAATAGAGTGTTATCCCGCAGTTACCTGGAGTTGGATGAGGGTCATGGCAGGCATGAACGGGAAAGTATTACGGCCAAATCTCTTTTTTGCAAGTTCTTGAACGAAATCTGAATGGCTCCCGGCGGAGGAATTTTAAGGGGAACATAATAGGAGTCAAAAGCACCAAATAATGATCGGATGACTGTTCGAAACCAAACAGATTAAACAATATATATAGATGGGAAATAGAGTAAAAGAAGTACGACTGCGTACAAAAGGTATCTTGCCGGTTCAACAGCTTAGGATGCTTTGCGAAGCAGGAATTATCAGGGGGAGCGAAGGACATGAAATCGAAGAAAACCAGTTCCAGCCAAATTCGATTGATCTTCGTCTGGGCAATATTGCCCATCGTGTGCGAAGCAGTTTTTTGCCTGAGACGGAATCTGTTAAGGAAAAAATTGAAAAATTACACCAATATACATTCTCGATTGAGGACGGGGCAATACTTGAACCGAATTGCGTGTACATTATCCCGCTTCTTGAGGAAATCAATTTGCCCGGAGCTCACTATTCCACTCAACGAAAGTTGTTTGACGGGGAGAATTTTCCGGAACCGATTAAACTATTGTCCGAAGAAAATCTGACGGCCAAGGCAAACCCCAAAAGTACAACCGGTCGCCTGGATATCTTTACACGTGTAATTACGGACTATTCTCACCGGTTTGAAGAGATCAATGAGGGCTATAGCGGAAAAATGTATCTGGAGGTTGTTCCCAAATCATTTCCAATTAAAGTTCGTACGGGCCATCGTCTTAATCAGCTCAGATTCCGTCATGGCCATACCACTCTTTCCGATCAGGACCTGTTACGTGTTCACCATACAGATCCGTTGCTGTTTGATTATGACGGGAATCCGCTTCCGACCGGCAACCTGAAGGTGAAAGACGGGTTGTTTTTGAGTGTAAACTTGCAAAATGCATCTCATGAAAATCAAATTGTCGGATACAAGGCAAAAAAACATCGTGAACTGATCCATCTCGACTGTATTGATTACTATGAAATAGACAAATTTTGGGAACCGATATATACTCGTAAAGATGATCACCTGATACTGGAACCGGAGGCATTTTATATTTTTGCTTCGAAAGAACGTTGCCGGATTCCGGCACACCTTACGGCCGAGATGATTCCCTATGACACCGGTTCGGGCGAACTGAGAACCCACTATGCAGGTTTTTTTGACAGTGGTTTCGGTGGAAGCGTTGAGGATAAGGGGGCGCGGGCAGTGCTTGAAGTCCGGTCGCATGATGTGCCGTTTCTGATCGAAGACGGACAGACGTTTTGCAGTATGAAATTTGAGCACAACACCGAAATCCCGGAGTTTATTTACGGAGCCGATATTGCCAGCAATTACCAGGGACAGGGATTGAAACTGGGTAAGCACTTTAAACAACCGTAGCGTATGGCAATCATAAATGTGATCCGCCCGTCAGTGGAATTCCTTCGTTTTCAATATGTATAGCAACAGGTATACGGAGCTGTCTGCCAACTCAATTATCGATAAGAAGAGCGAAAGGTTAGGACCAAGATTATTGATCGATACATTATGGACTCGATACTCTATTCCCTGGCTGCCGGGTTTTTAAAATCCACACCATCTGTTAACTGTTCACTGACAACTGACACACTGGTTCATTGAATTTATTCTATACCCAACCTGAGAATGTCCGTGACAACTATCTTTCTCTCGAAGGACAGGAGGCTCACCACGCTGTAAAAGTACTCCGGTATGGAGTAGGGGATTCGATTCTTGTTACGGAAGGTCAGGGAGGGCGGTACACGGGGAAAATAGAATCTGTGAGCAAGAACCAGGTGGTTGTAAAAGTTGAGGATTCTGTCCATCATCCCCCTCCGGTTCCGAAAGTGACTCTGGCTGTCGGATTGATAAAAAAAAGGGACCGCCTGGAATTTGCAATCGAAAAAGCCGTAGAGCTTGGTGCCTGGCAGATTATTGTTTTTCAGGGGATTCACAGTGAAAAAACAGGGGTAAGAATGGATCGCCTTGAAATAACAGCTCTCAGTGCTATGAAACAAAGCCTGCGTTTATGGCTCCCGGAGATTTTACATTACGAATCACTGGAAAATGTTTTAAGTCGTCATCCGGAAGATCAAATGGGAGTGGCAGACGAGCAGGTATCAGCGGAAAATGAATCGGAGGTTTGTGAGGATATGCAGGAATTCCGCAAGGGTTCGGCTTTGATGATCATCGGGCCGGAAGGGGGGTTCTCAGAATTCGAAAGAGAACTGATGGAGAAGGAAGAGGTCGTTCCGTTTTCACTGGGCCCCTTCCGTCTTCGGACCGAGACAGCCGTGGTATCCTTAATGAGCAGACTTAGGGTCGGTTCAGGATGACTGGGCGGCAAGAGTTTCAAGCTGGGAAACCTCATCCCAGAGTTTCATGGCTTCAGCGAGAATATCATTAAAAGCATCATTTATCACAGGATAGAAATATTCCATTCCCCAAACCTGTCGGGCCAGCTCCGCTTTCATTCGTCCTTCAGCCATCCACAGAACCTCCTCAAGGTGTTTGCGGGAAACGGTTAGCTGGTCATTTTCAATGAGAGGTTCATCGACGTCGTCCGAGACTTCCAGCCCCTCGTCTTTCATCATCTCAATCAGGTGTTCCCGGTCGCTGTCGGAAAATTGAAAATCCGTACGGTATTTTTGGAAGTCATCTTCCCAGTTGGAACGGAATATATCTCCATGTCTATCCAGAAACTCCCTCACAAAATCGAAATCAATTCGATTCGCCAGCATGAAATTGAAAACTTCGGCAGAAAGGGTCGTGTCTTCCTGAACAATATAATCCGGAACAATTCCCCCACCGCCATACACTTTTCTGCCCGCATTGGTTGTATATCGCAGGGAATCCGGTACGTGTTCAATGAAGTTTTCGGCATCATGGGACGCGCGATCACGCTGGTAGATTTCATAGGCATATTCTTCACGCCCTCCCTCTTCATAGGGTTTTTGGATCAAACGTCCGGAAGGAGTGAGATAGCGTGAGATGGTAACCCGGATGTTACTATTGTCAACCAGCTCGTATTGTTGTTGAACGAGGCCTTTACCGAAGGTTCGCCGTCCTACAATCAACCCACGGTCATGATCCTGAATCGCGCCGCTTACGATTTCACTGGCCGATGCCGAACCTTCATTCACCAATACAATGACCGGCATTTCACGGAGTGAGCCGTGATCTCTCGAATATATTTCCTGTTCAAATCGGGAGTGACGGCTTTTAGTTGACACCAGCTTCGTGCCTCTGGGGAAAAACTCTTCTGCAATCGCAATAGCCTGACTCAGGTATCCGCCCGGGTTATTTCTCAGGTCGAGGATTAGCCGTTCCATGCCCTGATCCTTCAACTCGTTGGCAGCCGTGATAAATTCATCATGGGTTGTAGCTGCGAACCGGTTTAGTTTAAGATATCCGGATTTTTCATCAAGCATATAGCGGGTGTCAAGAGTCGTAATCGGGATATCATCTCTTACAATGGTCAGGTTGATAGGGTTTGAATTCCGGGGACGCTTAATCGTTACATCTACTTCTGTTCCTTTCGGTCCTCTTAATTTATTTACGACTTCTTCGTTCGTTAGCCCGATTGCACTGCTGTCTTCAATTGCAATAATTCGATCACCCGACATAATTCCGAGTTGGTCGCTCGGTCCGCCGGAAATAGGGGTTACCACTGTGATTGTATCCTGGATGATATTGAACTGGATTCCGATTCCCTGGAACTTGCCCTCAAAATCCTCCTGGATGCGTTCACTGTCTTCCGGTTCGATATAGACCGAATGTGGGTCCAGGGTTGTAAACATATTTCTAATGGCACTTTCGGTCAGACGTGTCATATTTTTATCGGAATAGTTATTCGCGATATACAAATATGCATCCTCAAACTTCATAAAGGATTGACTCAATCCCTTAATGGACAGATCCTTAAAAGTTGTATCGAGCGGAGTTCCTTCAAGTGTGATAGAGGTATCCTTCAAACCCTTGACCAGTCCGTGAATACTGTATTTATACAATTCCGTAATATCCGTTTCACCGACATAATTATCTGTGATACGCTGAAGAGTCTGTCTGTATTTGGTCAGATTCGTCTGATGATCATTCTGTACATAAATTTTATCAATACCTGCTAACCAGACTCCGGAGAGTAAAAGGAGTATGACCAGATGCGGGGCAAGAATTTTTTTTAAACTCATCTCTTTTAAGTTCTGTTATATTTTATTTCACTATAGTATTCTGGATCAACAGCTTGTCATAATAATTAACCGAACCCGTAAATGCCATAGATATTGTTTTATTTCAACAAATAATTTTGAAAACGGATACAATTCAACTTTCGGCGTCAAAACGCCGGCGTAATTTTACGTCTTATTTGACAACGTTTCAAATGTTTGAATAATTAAAGAAGGCTTTGCAAAATCACTGCGTGTTCAAAAAATGAGCGTCTTTTTG
>JBBDNC010000038.1:0-6362 GCA_040877875.1 Balneolaceae bacterium
ATGAATAATTCAAACTCCCTGCTACATACGGACACCGAAAAGGATCAGAATTTTCCCCTGTTTTCGCAAATAGATTCCCAGCATCACGAACAGATTGTTATTTGTTCTGAACCGGAATCAGGACTGAGAGCAATCATCGCCATCCATGACACGACCCTGGGACCCGCCCTCGGCGGGGTCAGAATGTGGCCTTATGATAACGAAACGGATGCCCTTAAGGATGTTCTTCGTCTCTCGCGGGCGATGACCTACAAAGCCGCCATCTCCGGGTTGAATCTCGGAGGAGGCAAATCGGTCATCATCGGTGACCCGAACACGGATCAGTCCGAAGCCATGTTCCGGGCACTCGGGCGCTATATCGAGGGCTTGGGCGGACGGTATATTGCCACGGAAGATGTCGGAATGTCGGAACAGTGCATGGAGTGGATTTATTCGGAGACCAACTATGTAACCGGGATCCCGGAAGAGATCGGTGGGAACGGCGACCCGTCGCCCGTGACCGCATACGGGGTCTATATGGGAATGAAAGCGTGTGTCAAAAAAACCTATGGCGGGGACTCTCTTGAAGGCAAACGAATTGCCATACAGGGAGCCGGAAATGTGGCCTCACACCTTGCGAGCCGTTTGCAAGAGGAAGGGGCAATTCTGTATGTCAGCGACCTCTACCCTGAAAAAGCCAAAGCCCTGGCGGAGAGGACCGGTGCCGAAACGGTGAAATCTGAGGAGATCTACGAACTGGATGCGGACATTTTCAGCCCCTGTGCCCTGGGCGGGATTATTAACGACCAAACGATCAGCCAATTCAAATTCGATATCATTGCCGGGGGCGCCAATAACGTGCTCCTGGACGAACAGCGCCATGGTCAAAGCCTCTCGGAGCGAGGGATTCTCTATGCGCCGGACTATGTGATTAATGCCGGCGGACTGATTCATGTGGCCGGGGAATTTGCCGGGTATGACAGTACCCGGTCCTACAAAAAGGCCGCTGCTATTTATGATACGGTCTTGTCGGTTTTGAACCGGGCGGAGGAGGAAAATGTACCACCGTTAATCGCTTCAAACGCTATGGCGGAAGAGCGGATAAAAGCGGTCGGGGGGACCGGCTCTATGTATTTGCCCGGCGAGGGGGAACTTGAGAGGGGAAGGTGAGTTTTTTCTTTGTGGAACACCCCCTGTTTTCTCCGCACATTGACGGAATGGATCACTCTTACACACCCCTTGCTTGTCCGTAACCGTCTTACGGCGGTACGGCCTGCGCATTCCCCCTCTCGAGAGGGGACGGTTCCCCCCGCCGGCTGGCGGGGAGAACCCGGGGTGTGTTCGTTGATCAGGTCCCATGTGCCCCTGGTTAAGTTTACCTCAACGAAATGCGGGGGTTTTTTTTGTTATGGGGCTGTGAAGGCAGAAAGGATGGAATGATTAATATTTTTATATAGAACGGTATGTCACTTAAAGAGGATTTTAAATTTAAAGACCGCCTGATCAAGGGTATTTCACCGGAAGGGTATTTTAAAATATCTATCGTAAAGACAACAGAAATCGTACGGTCGGCCCGGGAACGGCATAATCTATCCCTGCTGAATACGGTGCTTTTGGGCCGAACCCTGACGGCCTCCCTGCTTCTTGCCTCAGAATTAAAAGGAGAGGAAAGGATACGGCTGAGATTCGAGGGCAACGGGCCGGTCGGCATGATCCTGGCCGAGGCTAACCGGGCGGGGGAAGTCCGCGGTTATGTCCAGCATCCGGAAGTGGAACTGGATTATTCCGATGAGAATACCTCGCTGAGCGACGGCCTGGGACTCGGAGTGTTGAGCGTCTCCAAGGTCTTGTATAATGAAGCGGAACCGCAAACCAGTACCATTCAGCTTCATAAAGGGGATATTATCACCGACATCGCACACTATCTCACCCAGTCGGAACAGATCCCCTCTGCGATTTTGCTGGATACGGATATCGAGGAGGAGGGGAACGTTAGAAATGCCGGCGGACTGTTGCTGCAGCGGCTTCCCGGTGCTCCATCCGAAGTGGTGGAAGAACTCCAGCTAAAACTCAGGAATTTCGAGTCGATCACAGGTTCGCTGAACCAAAACGAGTATATCGACCGGATCCTGGAAAAAGCCGTGCATCCCTACAAGGTATCGGAGCTGGACAGGCAGCCGGTTCATTTTTTCTGCCGGTGCAACAAAGACCGCTTTATGTCGGCCCTCGCCATGCTGAATTATGAGGATTTAAAAGATATGGAAGGGGAAAGCCAGGAGATCGTTTGTCACTTCTGCAATAACAAGATCCAGGTAAGCCCGGAAGAAATTAATGACCTGATCGTCAATGCCCATGCAAAACTGAATTGAAATCGGGCAGAATCCGGGAATGACGGCAGGCGATGTGTCTCCACCAATCAGAAATGTTGTAAAACCAGGATCCAGGAGCCTGTTGGACTTTGAAGAATGTCATGAGAGACTGGATTGACACGGATTTTATACTTTTATGAGGTGAGCCGTGATGCTATGCAAAGATAAAGAGCATAAAAATATGTCCAAATCCTGCATTTCCACAGACAGTCAGGTTAAGCCTTACAGGATCCTGGCCGACCCAAACACGAAGCTTATACCGCAAAGGACGTCCCGCAGCCGCACGATTCACTGGCGTTGGGATTGTCAAACGTGAAGCCCCTTGCATCGAGTCCGTCGGGATAGTCGATTTGAATCCCGTCGAGGTACATCAGATGATTGGTATCGATGACGATTTCAATCCCCTCACTTTCAAACAGCCTGTCTTCTTCCGTTTTGAAATCGAAACCGAGCTTGTAATTCAAACCGGCGCAGCCTCCCCCTTCAACGGCGACCCGCAGATAAAGCTCCTCCTCGAGATCTTCGTTCTCCCTGATTTTTCGGACTTGCCTGGCAGCACGGGAGGTAAGGTTCACCGGCTGCGAACTGACAGAACCGTCGGCCAGAGCCTGACGGTCTTTTTCAGACATCGCTGTTTCCTGATCCTCTTCTTCCTCGTCCACATCAATCAGGGAAGAAATGACATCATCTAAATTCTCATTCGTAGCGGGCATAGCTCGTGGTTAATAATTTTATATGATTAAAAAATGTGTTTCTGTTTTAAAAGCTTTCAGTCGATAGCTGTCATCCGCAAGTTTCACTTTTCACTTCTCCGTTCGCTCCGAAAACATAAAATACTCAACATTATCCCGATTTGACAAGCTAAGAATCCCCGCACTCACAAGGTTAACCAGGATTTTCGAAGCCCGGTAGGTTGTAACGTTTATCAGGTGCGCATATTTCTGTACCGTTATTTCCCCGTATTCATTCAGAAAACGAAACAACCTTTGTTCATTCTCGCCATATTCAAACGTAACTCCCTTTTCTGAAGTCTTGTTCTTGAGGATTTTGACCATTTCATCACTGGCGAGCACACTCTCGTCTGCTCGTCTGACAAATACCTGCCGGCCTTTTCTGTTTTTATTATATACCGGCTTGGCTTCCACTTCCGGAACCCGGATCACCATTACGTCAAGCTCCATAAAATGAACCAGCTCAATGGTAATGGGAATCGCAGGAATACAAAATTCAGAAGCCGCCTTCATCAGCAGATACTCCTCTTCAAAATATCCCTGGATACCGGTAATCGTTTTATTGTCATCAACCCCGACAAGGATGGTCCCGCCCCGCGTGTTTGCAAACGCGGCAATTTCTCTTGCAATTTTCTCGACGGAGGGGGTGGTTCGCTTGAACTCAAGAAAATCACCCTCTCCGGTCTGAATCAGGTTCTGCAAGTCACGGGGTTGCATTTCCGAAATAGTGATCCCGCCGTCATACATATTCATGGTACTATCTTGTTTATTCTACTCCAGTGATTATCCTGCGCATGGGGCCGGATTGTAAATGTGACATAGAAAGGAAAAGGCATCCTTGCCCGCCTGCCGGCGAATTTATACCCTTCACCCTCAGATCATGATCTCCTCTTTTGGATTACGTGTCATCAGCTCATATAGTACATCCAGCGGCTCAACATCTTCAAAAAGGACATGATAAACCGCTTCGGTAATCGGCATTTCAACCTGGTTTCGTTTCGCCCACTGATGTACGGAACGGGTTGTCTTTACCCCTTCCGCCACCATATTCATTCCTGAAGTAATTTCCTCAAGGGTTTTGCCCTGCCCGATATGATACCCGACAAACCGGTTCCGGCTGTGCTTACTGGTGCAAGTTACAATCAAATCCCCCATCCCGGTGAGTCCGGAAAAGGTATCCTGGGAAGCCCCCAGCAGCATGCCCATCCGTTTCATTTCATGCAGCCCGCGGGTGATCAACGCTGCCTTGGCATTGTCTCCCAGTTCCGCCCCATCGACCACGCCGGCCGCTATCGCCATGATGTTTTTGACCGACCCTCCGATTTCGACTCCTATAATATCATGATTCAAATAAACCCTGAACATGGGCGTCAGAAAGGTCTCCTGGACAATCCGGGCCGTACGTTTTGAATAGGCTGCCGAAACCACGGTGGTCGGTTTGAACTGGCCAACTTCCTCGGCATGGCTGGGGCCGTATAGCACTCCAATGTGATCTTCCAGAATCACATCATCCAAAACCTCTACCAGTACCTGCGACATCGTCTTGAAGGTGTTTTCCTCGATTCCCTTTGAAACGGTGACAATAATTTCATCCCCGCGCAGATGCGGCTTGATTTTACCGGCAATCTCCCTGACTGTATGAGAGGGAGTCGCGATGACAAGCATTTCCGCTTCTTTTACGGATTCTCTGAAATCGGTCGAAGCCCGGACACTAGCCGGCAGTTCCACATCTGTTAAATACGACAGGTTGTGCCGGTCCCGGTTGATACTGTCGGCAATCTCTTTCTCCCTCGCCCATAAATTCACTTCATGGCCGCTTTTGGCCAGTACAACCGACAAAGCCGTCCCAAAACTCCCGGCGCCTATAATGCTGATCTTTTTCATGTCTGATTGAGAATTGAGGATTTATTTTACGGCCTGAGGCCTGACTGCAGACAAACTCTGGAGCGCCCATCCGCCCTCCGGCTGACTCCCGTATCCTTACGTTTCGCTATTCATTCAAGCCTGAACTTTCAACCTTGCCTAATTTTTTTAATCTTCATGCCGGCTCACAATCCTGTCTATTTTGAGTTTTTGTCCTCCGCAAAAAATGTAACTTTATTTTCCGTGCCGTTTATCAGCCTCTTGATATTCGCATGATGCTTGACAATAATAATAAAAGCCAATACGGAACTAAAGATAACGACACTCGGATCGATTGACCAATCGAAAATATGAATCAGAACCAATTGTGAAATCGGGTAAATAAGAGAAGCGATAATGGTTCCCAGGGATACATATTTCGTCCTGGCAATCACCGATATAAAAAACACAAGCGTAATGCTGATCGAAAGGGGTTCGATCCCGTAGAGCATCCCGGCTGCGGTGGCCGCTCCCTTGCCGCCTCCAAACGAGGCGTACACCGAATACATGTGCCCTGCCACAGCCATCACACCGCAGGAGATTCTTAAAAAAGAATCCATCTCCCAAACAGCCGGAGCAACCGGGCCTGTACCGATCTCATAAGCCAATTGACTGATCACAGCCGTACAAATAAACCCTTTTGAGAAATCCAGCAACAAGACAACGACCCCGGCTTTCCAGCCTAAAACGCGAAAGGTATTGGTAGCCCCTGCGTTGCCGCTGCCATGTTTTCGGATATCAACACCTTTTGCCCTCCCCATCCACAATGAACTGGGTATTGAACCGATCAAATAACAAAGTAGTAAAGTGACACCCAGTGACAGCATGAAGAGCGTTTCCAGGTTTATATGACATTACATTTAACAAAGGTTTGCAAAACCTTCAGACTGTAAAACTCGGAAAATCGGTGGGATGATAACAAATTGAAACGGATGAAGCGAATCTCTGCAATCCACATCTCTCCGGCAGACGGAGGAATAACCTGTTACGGTTATTAGTCAGACATGGCGCTCGGCATGATAGGAAGAACGTACCAGAGGGCCGCTTTCCACATGCTCAATTCCCAGTTCTTCCCCGATTACCTTGTATTCCGCAAATTGATCCGGGTGTACCCATTCGACCACCGGATGATGCATTTTCGTCGGTTGCATATATTGTCCGATAGTCAATACATCCACGTCATGTTCTACACAATCTTCCATCAATTGGATGACTTCTTCACGAGTCTCGCCAAAACCTACCATAATCCCCGACTTCGAGCGCAGCCCTTTTTGCTTGCACCGTTTCAATAGCTCCAGGGATCGTTCATATTTCGCCTGTGGACGTACGGATCGATAAAGGCGGGGCACCGTTTCCAGGTTATGGCTAAGAACGTCCGGGG
>JBBDNC010000039.1:0-6340 GCA_040877875.1 Balneolaceae bacterium
AATTCTACTTGTAGTTCGATATCGCCATGTTCAAATGCCGTAACAAGATCTTCCGCGGCCATATCGGTAGGCCTGTTGACCAGAACACCGGTTCCATCAAAGACTTCTATGGAAGAGTCCGTTTCATAATCCGAATGAACCCGTCCGGCAATCTGCCAATTGCTGCCGGGCGACTGAAATGCCTGAAGGTTTTCAAGCGGCAGTTCCTGCATGGGTAATGCTGTAATGTTTTCAGAAGCAGTACTCTGATCCTGGCGCTGACACTCTAAACCCAGCAAGCAACCCAGAAGAACGGCTCCAAATAGTTTCCATTTTATCATGATTCCGATGTAATGATGAATATTAAGATTTCAGTCTGTCAGTCTAACAGTATAGACCTTTTATAAGTCCGTTACCCCTACAAATATTTTCCAGTATCACAGTATATACAGTTTAATCTCACAGGCAGGAAAAGCAATCACTGAAACCGGTTCTCATTCAAACAGATGAGACAGAATGACGTCATACACATCCGTCGGTTTCAGTGTTGAATCAGGGATTAAGTCCGGATGATTTGAAATCAACATGGGGCTAATTCCGAAATCGGTTTCCATTCTTCCATGCGATCCTTTCACTCCTGACCCGTTGATCGGGATAAGATCCATTTTGTATCTAAATCCGGTTTTCTTCTGCAACAGCCTGAGTCCTGCTTTCAGTCTGGGTAACCGGATTTTCGGGTCGATCAGCAATTCAGCCGGATCATAACCGGGTTTGGTGTGAATATCAACCGTCGGGGCAAAATCCGGCGCTTTATGATCATCCAGCCAGTAATAATAGGTAAACCAGGCATCCGGTTCGGCGATGGCGATCAATTCACCGGATCGTTCATGATCCAGGCCAAAATTCTTTTTGCCTTCATCATCCAGGACTTTCTCCACTCCCGGCACGGCTTCTATCAACTTTCTGACCGGTCCGATATCGGCCGGATCCTCAATATAAATGTGTGCAATCTGGTGATCGGCCACGGCAAATGCCCGGCTGCCCCCGGGGATCAGAATTTCCCCGCCTAGTTCCTCCCTGACCGTAATATATCCGTATCTCCTCAATTCCCGGTTTAAAGAGACCGGCCGGTTTACGGATCTGATCCCGTATTCCGAAAGCAGAATGACGCGGGTCTCCCGTTTTTCATAAAAAGAAATCAAATCCTTGCAGACGTCGTCAACTTCCCTGAGATCCTTTTCAATCCGAGGGTCTCCCGGGCCAATCCGCTGCAGGTTATAATCCAGATGAGGGATATAAACAAGGGAAAGGGTCGGGTCATACTCCTCAGCTACTATTTTCGCTGAATCGGCAATCCATTCGCTGGCATAGATCGTTGTATTGGGTCCCCAGAAATTAAACAGGGGGAATTGACCCAGTTTATCCTGAAGCTGATCCCTTAAATTCGAAGGTTCGGTATAAATATCCGGAATTTTGACCCCGTCGGCCCGGTAGATCGGACGGGGAGTAATCAGCAGGTCCACCGTTGAATTCATATTATACCACCAGAAAAGATTAGCACAGGTAAATTCAGGATCCTTCTGTTTCGCCTGCTCCCAGATTTTTGTGGACTGAACCAGTTTGTTGGATTGACGCCAGAACTTGATCTCATCCATTTCCCTGAAATACCAGCCATTCCCCACAATGCCATGTTCGGAAGGCATTTTGCCGGTCAGGTAGGTGGCCTGTACCGAGCAGGTAACTGCCGGAAGCATCGAGCGGATGGAAGCCTGTTTCCCGCGGGATAACCATTCCGACAGAAAAGGAGTCCGGTCACCGATCAATTCCGGGGTAAGTCCAACAATATTAAGAACAACAGTTTTATACATAGTGGATCAGTGTAACAGTTATCAGTAAACAGTTAACAGTTAACAATTTGGGGATTTTTGAGAGTAACGAGCCGTCATCTGAGGGTCGGGGCTTTGATGCGCTTTGCACGATATTTACACGTTTAAAAATATGTATTCATGTGTGAGGATCTATAGGCTTTATCCGCTCTGTTTTGTATCCATCTGTCTCGAATCTTCATCAACCGGTATCCGGTATTATGAAATGGATTGTATCATCTCCAGTGTCCAGTTGAACTCGCGTTCGATAGAATCCGGCAGATCCGATTTCAATGCATCAGGCAATACTTCCCACGTGTAGGTTTCAATTTCAAAATGACGGCAATCATTTTGTTTCAGAATCACCTGCATGCTTTTGACAATATCCTCCTGGGTGGAACCGATGGCTCCCGTACCTCCGGCGCCGTCCTCTTCAGAACCCATCTGTTCGAAGTTATTCACAAAAATAGGTACATGAAAATGAATTCGCCACTCCACTGCCTCTTGATTCGACAGATGAGGAAGTGCATCCGGCAAATCCCTGTATTGCCTCAGGGAACCATCCTGGCGGCGCTCAACAACTTGGTGAAGGTAGACCGGTTCATCAAAATTCCTGAGTTTTAAGGCCAATGCGCCGGATTCCAGGCTCGATTCAGAGACATTCAATTTAACTTTGAGGGCCGCACTGATCTGTGTCTTCCCGATCCTGATTCCTGCCTCTTTAAGGTTTTCTATGGCCCGAACCGGATTTTCATACTCGACTGCAAAATGACAGGTATCGTAACAGACCCGGATATGATCCTGCAAGATTTTTTTACCTTCTTCAGCCGGGATTCCGAATTCATTTAAAAGATATTCACTCCCGACGGGCAGAAGCCAATTTGAAAAAAAATCAACTGTTTCCCGGCTGTTTTCAATCAGGCAGTCCGGCTCCGGTTCAATATCCAGATGAAGCTCGCGTCCACCGTCATTCTGAATATTAGCCATCTCCAGGGCAATACGTGCAAGGTTCCGGCTGCCGGTTTGGAACGCCTGATCTGTTTCCTCCTGATTTTCAAGCCAGTATTTGTAAGAGAGTGGGGAGGTCGAAATCCCTCCATCCATATTTTCAGGCAGCAGTTCAGCCAGGATCGTTACCAGGTTTGAAGTATATTCGACCCGTTCTTCCGTACGCCAGTCAGGCTTGTAGACCTGGTCCTTGACCCGTTGTCGGTGGAAACTGCCGTAGGGGAAACCATTCAGGGTAAAAACATACAATCCTTCTTGATCCAGCCACTCTTTGAACCGGCTCAACCGATCGGACTTGAGCAGATCACGAGCCGCTTCGGCTGAGAGCCGGAGCCCTGTCCCGAAGGGTTTATCAGGAGATAACTTCTTCTTCAGCCCGGGAAGATTATCTTTTAGCTGATCCAGTACATCCTTCCAGCTTTCTCCCGGATGAACATTGGTACAATAGGTCAGATGGCGACCCGGGTAATTTTCTATTTCCATATTTTCATCTACCGTGTCAATTAAAAAAAGTAACCGCCGGTTGGCGGAAAAAGCTAAAAAGTAAGAGTTTCATCCACTGGAATCCGCAAGGGTTTTCTGACGCCGGGAAACCGAGGATCGTTCGTTAATGAATCCTCTTCAGACGGACATCCGAGCCCGGTCACCGGTCACTCGTCACCGTTTCCGATTCCATTTTTTGAATTTTATCCGCCGCTTTTCGGTAAAGCTCATAATCGACTTCATGTACTTCAATGCCCTTTCCGATTCCGTTCAGCAGCATAATGGTCAACTCCCCGCCCAGATGCTCTCGAAACTCCTCCAGGCCGTTGAAGATAGAATCTTCGTCAGACGGTGCATCCAGTTTTTGTTTTAATTCGGGAACATAAAGAAGAAAACCGGCAGCTTTTAAAACTTTTATTATACGCTGCCAGTCTGATTTCGAAATCATTCCGGCCAAATAGGAATAGGTGGTATCCAGGGCGATCCCGATCGCAACGGCTTCACCGTGCCGGAGATCATAACGGGTAAGTTGCTCCAGTTTATGGGCCGACCAGTGTCCAAAATCCAACGGCCGGGACGAACCCGTTTCAAACGGATCTCCCGAGGTCGAAATATGCTCGAGATGAAGCTCTGCACACCGGTAAATCAACGTCTTCATCGACTCCATATCCCGATCGTTCAACTTTTGGGCATGGTCTTCAAGAAAATCAAAAAAAGATGCATCTTTGATCAAAGCCACTTTGACCGCCTCGGAAATCCCCGATCTCCAGTCCCGCTCATCGAGTGATACAAGAAATTGTGAATCATTAAGCACCGCATAAGGAGGATCGAATGTTCCCAGGAAATTCTTTTTCCCGTATGCATTCACACCGTTTTTAACTCCTACAGCCGCGTCATTCTGAGCCAATACCGTGGTGGGAATTCTGATCAGGCGTATTCCGCGATGGGCAACAGAAGCGGCGTAACCGGCGGTATCAATAACCGCTCCCCCTCCGGCAACTGCAACGTAAGAATGACGATCCATATTCGCCTTGTTGATGGCATCCAGTATCTCATGAACATGAGAACGGTCATTCTTGGCAGCCTCGCCTCCCGGAAGAAGTATCGGATCGGGAACCAGTGAAAACGAATCCTTGAACCGGGAGTGATAGTGTTTAATCTGCTCAAAAAGGCCCGGATGATGCTCAACCAATCCTTCATCCAGTACGAATAACACCTTCCTCCCGGCGGCTTTTACATCTGAATGCACAAGATCGGCGAAAATAGGGTTCTCAGGTTGAAATAGCGCTTCCGTAAATGCAACAGGGTACTGAAAGGTGATTGAAAACTTTTGCTTGATAAATTTCATGTATGGATTATTCTTATCAAAACCGGTTTCGCAAATTCCCAACGAATTACCGGCAGATCAACTTGCCATCGTTTTCTTAAAAACCAAGATACGGGAAACAGGGGGTTTATTCGAAAATGGGGGAGACAGTTTACCATTCAGGGGAATTATTTACAACTTAATCTCCAAAAATGTACCCCCCCGTTCTTTCAACAAAAAAAGTATCTCTGCCGGTTCCGGAAAATGTTTCCTGCCGGCAGTTTATCCTTTTTGTGTAATCCAATATAGAAGAAACCGACAAAGGCATTGAATATTTTGAATTTAGACAATCGCTAATATAGCAGCCAATCGGCCGAAGATTGGGCAACTCTCGAATTTCATTATTTTTATAGACTCAAGTATTCATATGAATCATATTTTCAGTATTATTACGGTTCCGGGAATCCTCCGGTTTCGGAACGAATTTTATCCCGGAATCTTTCATTGTTAAAAAGCCGACTTAATAAAAGTAAAATTCATTAAGAATGTCTGATCCCCAAAAATCGATTGACCCGGATACCCTCACCCAATCCATATCTGGCTGGCTGGAGAATCAAATTGAGAAAGCTTCTTTCCAGTGGTTGTCATCCACTGTCAAACAACTTCGAACCGGAGGGGAAGACTGGGAGTTTTTCTCTTCCTTTAGTGCCGTTCCTCGTCATACCGGCAAAGCCCCTGTTCAATTATCTAAAAAGGAGCAACAGGAAGCCGAACAATTACGGCCCGGGTGGAAGCCCTCCCGGTGGACGGCGGATCAACTTGGAAGGACGCTGATTGTATTGAGCATCGCCGGACGAAAGAAAAATGAATTTCTGGAAAAGCTTGAGAAAGCATTTATCTCAAGTGATCTGGGCGAGGGGGTTGCCCTTTACCAAACCCTTCCCGTTCTGCCTTACCCCGAAGAATTAAAAGCCAGGGCTGCAGAAGGGATTCGCAGCAATATGACTTCCGTATTTAATGCGGTTGCCTTACAGAATCCATATCCAGCCGATTACTTCGATGAGGGAGCCTGGAACCAGGTTGTCCTGAAGGCCCTCTTTGTCGGAAGTCCCCTGTATCAAATTCAGGGTGTTGATGAGCGGGCAAATGCGAATCTGGCCCAAATGCTGGTAGAATACGCACACGAACGCTGGTCGGCCGGACGGCCGGTGTCGCCCGAATTGTGGAGACCGGTCGGCCCGTTTATAGATCAGGAATCGGTGGATGATATTAAAAAAGTTCTGAATCATCCGGACACCATCCAACAGGAAGCAGCGATTCTGGCACTTTCGGACAGCAACAAAGAAGAGGCCCGGGCATTACTGGAAAATGAAAAGTACCGGGATCTATTCAAAAGGGTTCAGGATAAGAAAATTACATGGGAAGATATCGGTAAACGTTTTGAGAATGAAGAATGAAGAACGACATCCTGAAATCCGGCGGCCGGCGGAAATAATGAGCGGTTTATTCATGGGAAGCAGGGCAACTTGTTCGCTATTTTCTGATGACCCTTCACAGGCAGGCAACCGCATGGGACTGTCCATGCCGGATGTGAATTTCAGGTCCATGCAATTTGCTGCGTTCATCTTTCTCCATTCCTATTTTTTAGAAGGCTTTGCAAAACTTGGGATTTGGTTCAAGATTAAGGCTAGAGGAATTT
>JBBDNC010000040.1:0-1112 GCA_040877875.1 Balneolaceae bacterium
CGCTGCGGTTTGATGAGTTCAGGCATAGACATATAACTGGTAGCCAGCCATACCCCGCCCGCCGTACTGATCACCAGGTCATCTTTGGCTCCCTCGACCGCCCCCATCCGGCCGTCCGGCTTGATCTCATAGGTGTCCATTTCATCGCACGTCCGGGCCGAGCGTTCGATGTACTCGGTATCGCGGGCCGCGGCATTGAGCCGGTTGATGATCATCTCCTTGGAGCCTTTCCCGGTATGAAAGCCCAGCAGCCTGGTCGGCGCTTTGTCGGCGATCGATCCGGGATGGACGCGGTAGAACAGATTATCGTAATGCTCGCGTATTTCGTCCAGGATCGTGTAGCTGTGCTCTCCCTCGGTGTCAGATTCCTTTGTCTTCAGAGAGTTGACCTCCACGGCCAGCAGCGCATTGTAGTACCATTTGCACAGCCGGGCCGCGTCCCATGCAAAGATATCCTGGTCCAGGTTGCCCCGGTATTCGGCCACCACTTCGGCCAGCCCGCCCTCGATCATCCAGTAGCGGTCAAAGATTTTCAGTGTTGACTTGTCGGCCGTCTTTGTACGCCCTCCGATATCGGCAAACCCGCAGGTCTGATTTCGGCACGGGTAAGGCGGCTGGATATCCTCGGGGTACTTCCATATCCACAGGTTCCCGTTCTTTGACGGCACGAAGCGGATGTTCTCAAGCGACTGCGGGCCGGTCCGCCCGTCGCCTTCCAGATTTCCCACGGCCAGCGGCTCGCGCGTGTGCTTGCGAAGGTTCTGTACGTAGGCCGGGTGAAACACTCTGCGTCCGGTACTCTGGAATGCCTCGCCCGCCGTAGTCGGAAACTCGCTCTGCATCCGCCAAGAGTCGTTGTCATACTCTAATAGCTGCCACCGGTACCAGGCGATCCCCTCCACGGTTGCCCCCTGGGACCAAAGGAAGCACTCATAGTCATTCCATGAGGCCACGAACTTTTCGTAGCTGCCGTAGGTGCTATTAATTTCATCGGCATCCATCCGGTACATGTCGATCTTGTGCCAGGGGATAAAGACCGGCACGCTGTTGCTGGCCCCGTTCTCGGCCGCCTGCCAGCGCCGGTGAAAGTAGTTGCCCACCCCCTTGGCCGT
>JBBDNC010000040.1:1212-6311 GCA_040877875.1 Balneolaceae bacterium
AATCGGAAGGCGATCATCTGCTTGGTCTGCTTGTCCTGGATCGTCACGCACGCCGCCGCCCAAAACTCAAAGTCATGGGCGAAGCGGACGTTCGTCAGATCCCTGGCGACCAGCCACTCCTCCACCCGGTTTACCGAGGCCGCTTTTTTCAGCGACCCGTGTTTTCTTATCGCCCCGACGACATCCTCGCCCCTGGCCGATTCCGGCATGTAAATGATCCTGTCGCGGCCTAGGGCAAGCTCAAAACGCTCACCCACGCCTCCCCGGCCGCTCATCGGATCGCAGTCCATATCTTCCAGAGCGGCGTTACGTTTGGCGTTCTCCCTGGATATGGAGGCGTAGGATGCCACTACTTGTTGAAATAGATGTTCTGGTTGATCTGCTGGTAGAAGCGCTTGACATTCTCGGCCTCACCAGCCTGTTTGCCATTATCTCCGCCCTCGATATCCTGCATAATCCGGTGAATTTTCATGATAGCATCACCCCAGACGCGAAGATCGTCGTTTTCTCCATTAATCTGTGCTGAATGCTTAGCCATCTCCGCAATCTCCGACAATTCGCGCAGCCTGGCCCCGCGCCTGGTCAGCGGCAAATCGCCGTATTCATTCAGGTACTTGTCGCGCTCGGCGTAGAACAGCTCCTGGAGTTCTTTGCCCACACCCTTGTTCCCCGTGTACTCTTTGGAGACGTTATAAGCTTGAACCTGTGAGACATTTATATCCACTCCGAATTTATCTTTTAACGATTGCCTTGCTTCATTATAAGAAGCGTAACGCGCTAAGCTACTGATAATATGAACTTTGTGTTGTTTTTTAAGTGTAGGCATTTATTTAGGAGAATTACAAGTTCGTAAAGTGGTTACGAATGTAAAATCGGTAGATTCCGGCTGTTTAGCAACTTGATGTGTTTTATACGCCTTGCGGGAGTTGATGTATTTATTCATACCCCTCACCCTATTAAAAAAAGCGAGAAATCTAAGAAACAGTTTTTTTAGACGGGATTATATCCTTTAATGGATTCTGAATCAGCGATGATTACAATATAGATACCGGAACTATTTCCGTATGACTGTAAATGAATACCCTGCTTACTCATCAGGTAAAACAGAATTTGCCTCTTTTGCCTTTGCCGATCCATTCCGTTTAGGGAACCAGACTTCTACTTTCAATCCCCGGTCCAGAGACTGCCACGAAAGTTCTCCTTGTAATTGTCGAGTCAATCCTTGAATGATAGTGCAGCCGAAAGTCGCCGGGTGGGTGAGCTGATCAATGTCTGACACGCCGGTGCCATCATCCTGAACCACAAACCGATACCCTTTCTTCGTGTTCACAAGATTAACCTCAATGCACCCGCCCTTTCGTCTTGAAAAAGCATGTTTGAAAGCATTGGAAATGGCCTCGTTGACTAAGAGACTGAGAGGTACCGAGGTATTCATATCAATGATTACCTCTTCGGCATTGATATGAACAGAGATGTCCTTGTTTTCCTGCCTGTGGGTTACTTTCAACTGCTCAACCAACCGATGCAAAAGCTCACTGAAATTAATTTCGACGATATTTTCATCCTCATAAACCATTTCATAGACAAGAGCAATGGATTTGATACGGTTTCGCATATCCTTTAACAGGGTTTCTGTATTTCTTTTTGTATAATCAAATTCAATCTGCAGATCAAGCAAACTGGAAATGACCGCCATGTTGTTTTTCACGCGATGATGGATTTCCGAGAGCAGCACCTCTTTCTCTTTGAGATTTTTCCGAATGAACTCTTCATTCTTTTTCTGTTTCGTGATATCATTTGAAACACCAATTACTCCTATGATATCACCGTTTTCGCCAAAAATTGGGGAATCTATCACATATGCTGGAAATGTGCTGCCATCCTTTCTTTGTACGGTAAACTCTCCGGACCATTCTTCTCCTTTTGTCAACACATCCATTATTTCAGATGCCTGTTCTCGGTTTTGTGAAGTGGGAGTTACTTCAAGAATATTTTTTCCCATAACTTCCTCTTTCGACCACCCGTATATTTTTTCTGCTGCTTTATTCCAGTATGTAATCATCCCTTCTAAATCCGTGGCCATTACAGCCTCCCCCACCTGGTCCAGCAACTTGGCCTGAAATTTCAACACATCTTCGGCCTGCTTGCGCTTGGTAATATCGGTAAGTGAACCTGCAATCGAGACGGTCTTTCCATTTTTTACCACCGGCGCTTCATTCACTTCCACCCAAAAAGTTTCTCCGTTTTTCCTTTGCAGTTGCAGCTCGTAAGATGGTTGAGGTTTGCCGGTATCTATAGCGCGCTGAGTTTCCTGGATCCCTTTTTTATTAACCGGATGATCCGTAAGTGTTTCTGTCCATTTATCAATATTTTCATCCGGTTCATAGCCAAAGAAAGCCTTCCATTGTGGATTGAAAAAGGTTATATCATGTTCCGGGGTATGAGAATAATACAAACTGGTGCTGTGCTCAAAAATATCACGCAGCATTTGTTCGGTTTCCTGATGCTTATTATCGGCCAGTCATTATCGTATTACACCGATATACAATGCCCGGGAAATGGGATACAAGGGATTTAAACTGTTCTTCACTTTTCCGC
The DNA here is from genome assembly GCA_040877875.1 of Balneolaceae bacterium. Lineage (GTDB taxonomy): Bacteria > Bacteroidota > Rhodothermia > Balneolales > Balneolaceae > JBBDNC01. Next base: position 3,811 of record JBBDNC010000040.1, read on the forward strand.
AGGGTTGTTTCGGTGTTTTTACGATGAGTAATGTCCTCAATAAATAAGTTGAGGTAATGCTCATCCGTTGAATGAACGTATATTTTAAACCATCGCATCAAAGGCTCAAAATAGTGCTCTATCATTTTCTCACCACCAGGAGCTATTCCGCCGTATATAGCGATCCAATCGAATCCGTTTTTCGTGAAATCCGGTAAAACCTCGCTCACCTTTCGGTTCAGGATATCAGCGACATTTAGTCCCGTTAACTTTGCAAATGCAGGATGGACCGACAGAAATTCGTAATCACATGGCTCTCCTGTATCATCCAGAATAGTGCGGTGCACGACATAAGCAAATGTCGATTGAATCAAATTGCGATTGTTGTTCTGTACCATAAACCTGCTCATTGTATTTCCAATGCAGCCATCAATAAAAAGCTATATACCAATCTCCGTAATAACAACAATGACAAATTCTTATGCTTATAATTATGAATAAAATATAATTATGAAAACGTAATGTAATATATTCCCAATAACAAGCCGATTTTTCGGCCATATTGATGACTTAATTCGAAATTGTTATGGATAAAATTAAGGTCCTAATCAAAAGTAGTCCAGTTGTAATATCAGTGATCTATCTCATCATAGGAATTCTGTGGATTTTATATTCCGACCAACTGGTGCTCAACTTATTTGAGGAACCGGATTCGATCACTCTTGTGCAGTCATTGAAAGGATTCGGTTTCGTAGGCATAAGCAGTTTGCTGATTTTTTCACTTATCTGGAAAAACAATGCAATGCTGAACGAGGCCATTGATGATCTTAAAAAAAGCAGAGACAAATTTCAGGCAACTTTTAATCAGGCACCGGTGGGGATTATACATCATCGCCCGGATGAAAAACTGTTAGAAGTCAATCAAACACTGTGCAAATTACTGGGATATGAGGAAGCGGAATTGAGAAAGCTTGATTTCAGTAAAATTATTCATCCTGATGATCTGAACAAAGGGAGGGATCTTGACCGTCGGCTTTACGAGGGCCAATTGGCTCGATACAGTATTGAAAAGAGTTATATCCGAAAAGACGGATCCAGTTTTCCGGGGTTATTACATAAATCGGCCGTATATAATGGTCAGGATGGCCCTGTGTATCTGGTCGGCATCATTGAAGATATCAGTCAACTCAAGAAAACAGAACAGGAACTACGCCATTCACTGAATACGTTCCGGAAATTCGTACCGGAAGAATTTCTCGAATATTTGAACAAAAATAACATCTGGGATATCCGGCGGGGTGACAAAGTCGAAAAAACGTTTACCGTTATGTTTACCGATATCCGTTCCTACACCTCTTTAAGTGAAAATATGACGGATCAGGAGAATTTCGAATTCATCAGTTCATTTATATATAAAGTAGCACCTGCCATTCGAAAACATCATGGTTTTATCGACAAGTTTATTGGCGATGCTATCATGGCCCTGTTTCCAGGGAAATCTGACCACGCCATTCAATCGGCCCTTGATATACAAAAAGCGGTGGGCCGTTTTAACGAAAATCTGATAAATCAGGGTAATGAACCCATAGAGGTCGGTATCGGCATGAATACAGGCAGTCTTGTGTTAGGTACGCTTGGAGACAGTAAGCGTCTTCAAACTACTGTTCTTTCCGATCACGTAAATATCGCTTCAAGAATCGAAGATCTGACCAAAGTCTATAAAGCGCCCATACTGATTAGTGAAAACACGTATAACAATTTGGAGAATAAAAACAGGTACACCTTTCGGCGGATTGAAAAAATCAAGCTTGAGGGAAGATTGGGAGAAACAATTTTATATGAGCTTACAGATGGGAATCCGGCCGATATGACTGCAGATTAAAAAGTATCCACTACATGGGAATTTGGTTTTTGGGGTAAGTGCAGAAATTTTTTACCAGACTACTCTCTTGAATACGGGATTATCAAACAGGGAACCTATCTTTATCTTGAAAAGATGGGACCCGCTCACAGGGCCATATGTCCGAATAAAAAAATCTAATGAAAGCGATTATATTAAAGGAATACGGATTGCCGAATGTTCTTGAGATTGGGGAAGTTGCAAAACCGATTCCTACCGACAAGGAAGTACTGGTGAGAATTCACTCAGCATCCATCAATGATTGGGATTGGGGGTTGGTCAGGGGCAAACCATTTGTGATTCGTTTGTTTTTCGGTCTAAAAAAGCCAAAAATAAATATTCCCGGAGTAGACGTTTCCGGAAAAATCGAAGCGGTGGGCGGTAAAGTGAGTTCCTTTAAAATCGGTGATGAGATTTACTGCGATCTGTCGGAATGCGGATGTGGCGGATTTGCCGAATACGTTTGCGCACCAGAAAAAATATTGTCCAAAAAACCTTCCAATATCAATTATAATGAGGCATCTGCCCTGCCACATGCCGGATTACTCGCTCTTCAGGGGCTTGTGGAGAAGGGAAAGGTGAAATCCGGACAGAGTATCCTGATCAATGGTGCCGGAGGCGG
>JBBDNC010000041.1:0-1218 GCA_040877875.1 Balneolaceae bacterium
CCGTCTTTCAGGCCGAATTCATCTTTCAGAATATCATCCACCGCCCGTACAATGAAGTTCACCACCGGCTCCGGAGTGTACCAGACACCCCGGCTTTTTCTAAGCTTGGGATCAAACTCAGCCAGAAAAGTTTCATAGAAATGAATAACGGGATCAGTCTGTTGTGTCGATTTGCCGAAATTGTTCAACAGGCCGTCCACATCGGTGGCGCGGAAGATGTCGGCCAGGGCGTCCACAATCCAGTCGATCCGTTCGTCCAGGTCATATCCCGCAATGTACTGGAACAGCTTGCGTAGAAACGGGTTCGATTTGGGAATCAGCCGGGCAGCCTCAAACCGCGAAAACGTCTCCAGTGTCGTATCATGCAGACGTGCGGCAAACATTCCGTAAGCGATGGTCTGTGCATAGATGTCGGCAAACTCCTTCTCATCGATATCATGCATCAGTACATTCTGAAAGGCAGCGAGCTGATCACGAAGTGTGGTATTGGCAGGTTCATGGACCCGATCGGACGGGCTCTTATCCGAGTTCAGTGCATTTTCAATGATTTCAGAGAGTAACCGAGCTCTGGTTGCCATCATTTTGGAGAGCCGGGACGCTGACTTGATCGTTTGCAGACTGTGAGAGGCAAAATCAAAAATCATCTGCCGAAACTTCTCCTCATTTTCAGGCAAGAATCGGATAGAATCCCCGGCAATCTCCGCCAGTCGTACCGAAACGACAAACTCTCCTTCCCGATAGTAATGAAAATCAAGCTAGTCGGTAAAAATGATGCTCGAGAGCGACTCTTTGTACCTCTCAAACTGTACTTTGTGTTTCGTGCCTGTTAGCGGCTCGCCAATATCTTTCGCTTCTATATAACCGACAGGGATATCCTGCCTTGTCAGAATAAAATCGGGCGCTCCACATTCAATTCGTGCGGGTTCGTTGGTGACCATCACATTCTTCACCATTCCTTCCAGAAGATTCTGCAAATCTCCCCGGTAGGAATGTTCCCTCGATATGCCTGTTTTGTACCGCTGATTGATACTTTTAACGTATTCCGAAATGGTCATCTATATAAAATTGACTCAGGTTAGTCACTGCCTTTCAAAAAAACAGTTTTTCTAAAATATAGTATTCTGGTGTTTTTGCTACGTTCACAGTCAATACGTGTTTGAAGGATCATATTGGAAATCAAGAAGAATTAGCCAACCCCACCCAATGCTGCCAGATCAT
>JBBDNC010000042.1:0-6286 GCA_040877875.1 Balneolaceae bacterium
CGCCACGTCACTCTCCATTTCCACTCCGCGGTTCACAGGGCCCGGATGCATCAGGATAAAGTCAGGATATTTCTCCAGGTGCCCCATTTTAATACCGAATCTTTCATGGTACTCTCTCAAACTGGGGAAAAGCTCGGTAACTTTCCCCTGCCGTTCGAGTTGAATTCTCAAAGCCATGGCAATATCACACCAGCCCAACGTCTCATCCAGATCATACGATACATTCGCACCCAGGGATTCGGCAAAAACCGGCAAAAAGGTTTTGGGACCGCAGATCGTAACTTCCGCACCGGTCTTCGTCAGACCGATGATGTTTGAACGAACCACCCGGCTGTGAGAAATATCGCCGATAATCGCTATTTTCTTTCCTTTTAAATCCGGATCAATTTGCTGCATGGTGAACATGTCCAGAAGCGCCTGGGTCGGATGTTCATGAGCTCCGTCTCCCGCATTAATAATAGCCGCTTCCACACATCGGGTCAGGAAATGAGGCACTCCCGGACTTTCATGCCGGGCTACTACCATATTGATTTTCATGGAGCTGATGTTCCGGATCGTATCTTTCAGCGACTCCCCTTTCTGGGTACTCGAGGAATTCCGGGAGAAATTCACCACATCTGCACCCATACGTTTCTGGGCAAGTTCAAAGGAGAGTCTCGTTCGGGTACTGCTCTCATAAAAAAGATTGACAATCGTCTTGTCACGCAAGGTAGGCACTTTCGGAACCGGCCTGTTCAGAATTTCCCGGAAATATTTGGCCTGGTCCAAAACGTAAAGGATATCCCCCTTGGAATAATCCGCCAGCCCAAGCAGATGTTTTTGCTTGAACGGGTAATCCCGCACCAGTTCTGTATCAGTTTTTTCCGTCATCTGCCTCCTCTGCCCGGTTTACCAGATATACCGCATCTTCACCATCCAGCTCTTTGACTTTCACCCTAACCTCCTCGTTATAATATGTGGGTATAGACATCCCGGTATAATCAGGAGCTACCGGGAGTTCCCGGTGTCCCCGGTCGATCATGCAGCAAAACTTGATGGACCGGGGACGGCCGTATGCCATGAGCGCATCCATGGCAGACCGTACAGTTCGCCCCGTATACAACACATCATCGACCAGGATAATATCCCGGTCATACAGATCAAATGGAATTTCGGTCACACGTACTTCCGGCATTTTCAATTTCGTCCTGAAGTCATCCCTGAAAAACGTCACATCCAGTACACCGAAATCCGGAGTTTTTCCATATTCATCCTCAATCAGAGATAAAATTCGCTTTCCCATATATACCCCGCGCGTCTGCATACCGATCACTGCCGGGTGTGTAGGATCTTCGTACGGCTCAAGAAACTGGTGAGCAAACCGCACATAGGTGCGATTCAGATCTTCGGCCGACATAATTTTGGTTTTCTCCAACGTTTACCTCAAGCTCTGGTTTTCCCTGCAAAATTAGGAATTGGCAACATAGATTCCAATCGAAGACCCTGTTTTATCCGATTTCAGCAGAATCTCTCTTCTATCACAGTCGATTCCACGCCTTGGAACCCGGCTCTTTAAGCGCACTCATCATATGGAACACGTATATATGCAGGTAGATATAGCCTTTCTTTTCGAAGATGGTTTAGCTATTATTCACCCCGGTTTTTCTGCTTGTCCTGGCTGAAACCATCAGGATTCGAAAATTTTAAACACAGAGCAATAATATTGTAGAGTTATGAAAATTCATGAGTATCAAGCGAAAGAAATTCTGAAAAATTATGGAGTAAAAGTTCCGGATGGAGTGGCTACTCAATCTGTCGATGAGGCTGTAAATGCAGCGGAAGAAATGAAAAAATCCGGAACGGAACTGTTTGTCGTAAAAGCTCAGATTCATGCCGGCGGACGCGGAAAGGGCCGAACCAAAAAGAATAATGCCAAGGGAGTGATCCTCTGCAAGTCGGTCGAAGAAGTTCGACAGGCTGCCGAATCCCTGCTTGGGGATACACTGGTAACAATCCAGACAGGCGACGAAGGACAAAAAATCAAAACGATCTACATTACCGACGGAGTGGAGATCGAACAGGAGTTTTATCTCGGTATCCTGCTCGACCGGGCCCGAAGCAAAAATGTCATTATGGTTTCGACCGAAGGCGGAGTGGAAATTGAAAAAGTAGCGGAAGAGACCCCTGAAAAAATTATCAAGGAATGGGTGGAACCGGGAATGAATCTTCAGCACAACCAGGCACGGCGACTTGCGTTTGCCCTCGGGTTTGAAGGAGATGCTTTTAAAAAAGCCGTCAAGTTTATTCTTGCCCTCTATCACTGTTATGAAGAAACCGACGCCAGCCTGGTTGAAATTAACCCTCTGGTACGGACCCCGAGGGGAGAGGTCTATGCGCTGGATGCAAAATTTACATTCGACGACAACGCCCTGTTTCGTCAGAAGAAGTATGCCGAACTGAGGGATCTTGCCGAAGAAGACCCGACCGAAGTGGAAGCCTCCAAATATGACCTGAACTATATCAAACTGGACGGGAATGTCGGTTGCATGGTTAACGGAGCCGGTCTGGCGATGGCAACCATGGATATTATCAAGCTTTCCGGAGGCGAACCAGCTAATTTTCTCGATGTGGGAGGCGGAGCCAATGTTGAAACAGTGAAAAACGGATTCCGAATCATTCTTGGGGATGAAAATGTCAAAGCGATCCTGATCAACATCTTCGGGGGAATTGTTCGCTGCGACCGTGTGGCAAACGGGATTATCGAGGCGATCAAGGATCCGGAAATCGAGGAAAAGGTTAAAAATGTACCGATTATTGTACGGCTGCAAGGCACGAATGCCGAAGAAGGAAAGGAAATCATCGACAAAAGTGATCTGAATGTGATCTCCGCCGTATTGTTAAAAGAAGCGGCTGAACAGGTTGCCAAAGTAATGGCTGCGTAGACCGCAGAAATTGACCGCATGAATGGATTGAGGAAAGCACAAATACAGGGTTGTATCTGCCCACAGCGGATCTCCAGAGCCATTGATTTAAATTTTACACTCAATGAATATGTAGTCTGATATGTGTCCGGACAAAAACAAGGTTAGTTACCACACAATCAATGAAATCCAGGGGCAGCCCGGGCTCTGGAAAGATACATTTCAGGCTCTCCAATCCGATGATTCCCGGATCCGCGATTTTCTCACCCGCTGGACAAAGCCGGAACGCCTTCAAATTGTTTTAACCGGCGCCGGAAGTTCCGCCTATATCGGGGAGTCCGTTGAGCACCTGTTCCGTTTTCATCCCGGGGTGACAGCAAGAGCCGTATCAACCACCACGCTTGTCACACATTTCAAAAACCATGTAGATCCCTCCGTCCCCCTGCTCCTCATCTCCTTTGCCCGTTCGGGCAACAGCCCCGAAAGCATGGCAACGGTAGATATCGCCGAAAAAAACTGCGATGAACTCCATCACATTGCCATTACCTGCAACCCCTCCGGCCAACTGGCTCAAATGATCGGGGAACGGTCCGACGGACTCAAACTCGTTCTTCCTCCTGCATCGGAAGACCAGGGACTGGCCATGACGGGCAGTTTTACCGCTATGATGCTGACGGCGATCTATCTATCCAAACTCACCGCGGGCACAAATGCATCGTCGCACAATGAAATTGAACATGCAAGTGAAATGGCGAGTCAAATCCTCAAATCCGGTTCTTCTCATTTGAAATCCTATGCAGAGAAGCCTTTCCGGCGAATTATTTTTTTAGGCTCCGGCCCGCTTAAGGGGATCGCCAGGGAATCACAGCTTAAAGTTCAGGAATTAACGGACGGATCCGTAGTAGGCAAGTATGATTCCTTCCTGGGATTCAGGCATGGGCCCAAAGCCGTCATCGACAGCCAGACTCTTGTGGTCTTTCTCTTTTCGCCTGACGAGGATACATTCAGGTATGAAAAAGACCTGGCCGAAGAGGTTCTCCGTGAAGAAACTGCCAAGGCATGCATCGGCATCTTTGCCGGTCAGCAGCAATCGGAAGAATTAAATCTTAACTTGAATCTTGTACTTTGTCCCGATAAAAATCCCGTCCCTTCAGAATACAATTTGCTTCCTTATGTGATCCCGGCACAACTGCTGGGGTATTATAAATCCCTGGAATCGGGGTTAAACCCTGACTCTCCATCTGTAAATCATTCGATTTCCCGGGTGGTGCAGGGAGTAACGATCTACCGATGAACTTTTCAAAACACGAAACCAAACATAAACCTGTTCCCGTAACCTGTAAACGAAATTTTTGACCTTATGCCGGCAAACAAGGAATTTGATATCATGGTGGTCGGAGAATTGAATGTAGATCTAATCCTGGATCAACTCAGTAAACCTCCCAAATTCGGGGAAGAACAACGAGCGGATAACATGACGCTGACGCTGGGAAGCTCTACGGCGATTTTTGCCTCAAACAGCAAAAGTCTCGGAGCGGATATCGCCTTTTGCGGAAAAGTAGGGAAAGATGATTTTGGAAATCTCGTAATGAACACTCTTGCCGAACGGGGAGTGAACACAGATTATATCCTGGTCGATGCGAACCTGAAAACCGGTGCAACGATCATCTTCAACGATCACAACGAGTCCATGAAGGTCACATATCCGGGATCTATGGAGAAAATGACCGTCGGGGAAGTGCCGGACGAGCTGTTTAAAAAAAGCCGCCACTTGCATACATCTACCATTTTTTTTCAGCCCGGCATCAGGAAAAACCTCGTGGGCCTTTTTAAAAAGGCCAGGGATTATGGTTTAACGACATCCATGGATGTCCAATGGGACCCGGAGGACAAATGGGACCTCGATCTTCCTGAATTACTCCCGGTACTCGATTTTTTTCTTCCGAATGAACAGGAGTTGATGAATTTGACTTCTACTTCAACCGTTGAGGAGGCCCTGGAAGAACTCTCCGGGTTTGACACGTGCATCGTTGTCAAACAGGGAACGAAAGGGGCGCTTTTACAAAAGCATGATCAGACCCTTTCCGTCCCCGCCTATAAAGTTCCCGATTTTGTCGATGCTGTAGGAGCGGGCGACAGTTTTAATGCCGGTTTTATCTATGAATATCTGAATGGGAAAGAATTGGAGCAATGCCTGATTGCCGGCAGTCTGACAGCCGCTGTTTCTACAACCATGGCCGGCGGAACAGATGCCATTGAAAGCTATCAGCAGGTCATGAATAAAGGAAAACCCCTTGAATTCCACACATCATGAAATTACAGCAAAAATTTAAAGAGCTTGAACAAAGCGGTTCGGCATTATTGGCTATAAACTTTTACAACTTTGAAACCGTAACCGGCGTTCTCCAGGCAGCTTCGGAAATGAAGATGCCCGTCATCCTTCAGGCCAGTCCAGCCACGATCCAATACCTCGGGATCGAAGTGACAGCCTCCCTTGCACGTACCACCCTTGAAAAACATCATGTGGAAGGATGGCTGCACCTCGACCATGCCGAATCTGTGGATCTGATCAAAGAGTGCCTGGATGCCGGATTTGACTCTGTCATGATCGATGCCAGTGAAAAACCTTTTGAAGAAAATGCAGAGATTACAACCCGGGTTACAGAACTGGCAAAATCTTATGAAGCAAACGTAGAAGCCGAATTGGGCTATGTTGCCAAACTGGGTCAGTCGCACGAACACGCCGGATTTACCAAACCCGATGAGGCTAAAAATTTTACTGAACAGACAGGCATCGATGCCCTTGCTGTTGCCATCGGGTCCGCCCATGGTTTCTACAAAAAAGACCCGAACCTGGACCTGGATCTGCTGAAGGAAATTCACAAAGTCACAAAATGTGCCCTCGTACTTCACGGAGGTTCAGGAATTCCCGACTCCCAGATTCAGGAAGGGATACGCCGTGGAATTCGAAAAATCAATGTCGCTACGGAAGTCAAGGATATATTTATGCAGACCCTTCAAAATACGTTAAAAAATAATGATGAAATTGACTTGAGAAAAGTCTTTCCTGTGGCAACCCGGGCCGTAACCCGGCTGGTTCGAAATAAACTTTCCATTATACGGGACCTGCAGTCCGTATCTAACACCTGATGCAATGATGAACAGGCCGTTGAATGATCGATTTGAAGGAAAATTTTATACCCTAGGAGTCTGTCGGACTTAGATGATTGTCACGAGGGAATGTCAGGTTTGAGGCAGATTGTCCGCTCTTTTGAGGCGAATAGTGGTACTATTTAACAAAAAAGAGCGGGCAAGTTTCTCAGATGAATCACCGATTCACCGATCCGGTGAGTTCGACACAAAAAATTAAATCCAACACAGACATC
>JBBDNC010000043.1:0-6262 GCA_040877875.1 Balneolaceae bacterium
CCCGGCCTCGGAACTACTGATGAAGATTAAAAAATAGGAAAAAGCGATTTATCTTGTTAATCGTTTATCAAAGCTAAAATCATAAACTTCTTTTTTCTTTACTTTTTCAAAATCAGGGTGATTCGGGTTAATCAGAACATTCCATTCCATCGGTATCACGGCAGAAGGCACTTTTAACAGCAGACTCGAATTCGACGTAATCCACTTTGTTCCCATCTCTATCAGCATATCGGGCGGAGGGTAGCTTCTCCAGTTTTCGGGAAGTTTTTTCTTTTTGACTTGTTCAGAACGGATCGTTTCAGGAACCGAAAGTACCATCAGTTGAAGATCATCAGGCATAGCTGCTAACGGGGTGTTGACTAAAACCTCTATAGCGGCTAAGGAAACCGTTGGAGAAGTATAAAGTACAGCTACTCCTTTTTGATTCCATCGTCCTCCGAACAGTCTCGCTCCTTCTCCAGTCAATTCATGGATATATTTTTCCTTTGCAATTCGGAAAAGATTCATTAGGAGAATACTCCATGCTCAATCCGGCCGAGGGTATCCATTACTAGTCGGACCCCAAAACCGGTATCCAAAAGGTCAAGAGGAGATTGATGTCCCAAGGCTAAAAGGGGAGAATGAAGCCATGTATGTAATTTCTCCCGGCTGTTAAATACCTCCATGCCTTTTTCGAAAACTTCTCCAATGAGCAGGACTCGTTCGGAAACATGTGGGTCGAGCAGGTCCTCGTCGTCGTATCTTTGTATAGTTCGTAATGAAATCGGGAGTAATTTTGCGAAATCTTTGATAGATATAGCACTCCATTCAACAATTTTTAGAAGAGATTTTTTTGAGATCCCTTTTCTGGATATCGCTATACGATTCATGGGCGAGAGGGTCGTATAAGTGACACCCTCCTCCTGGATAATATCATCGAGGATAAATTCATTCATAATGAGAAATAATGAAATATGACGTTATTTATACGTCAATTGACGTAATCAATGTATTTCTTCTTATTTGTAATATCAAGTTAATAATACTTCAAACGGTGTATAGTCAGACGGGTAGAGAACAGATACCTATTAACGGTTTTTATTTGAATGGATCCTGTTGACTTTTATTGTGAACTTTTAATCGATTTCATATACATTGCACCTCACAGGAATCGCTCCATGTTAACTCGTGAATCGTAAATTCTATCAATCAAATAGTATAAACAGGTATATTATCAAGCTATGAATTCTTTTAAAGTTGCCATTACCGCTCTACTTTTTTTCTTCTTATCCCCTCAACTGCTTACGGGTCAAGACGGCTGGCAGAAGCTGTTCAACGGGCAAAATTTAGAGGGGTGGCACATCCTTAACGGAACGGCCGACTATTATGTGGAGGACGGTGTGATTGTCGGCGAAGCCGTTCCCCATTCCCCGAACACTTTTTTGTCCACCGAGGAACACTACGGCGACTTTATCCTGGAGTTTGAAGTGTATCTGGACAACGAAATGAACAGCGGCGTGCAGATCCGCAGCCACAGCAAACCGTCCTACCGGGATGGGCGGGTGCACGGCTACCAGGTGGAAATCGACCCGTCCCCGCGGGCATGGAGCGGAGGGATCTACGATGAAGCCCGGCGCGGCTGGCTCTATCCGCTGACCCGCAACGAGCGGGCCCGCCCGGCCTTTCGCAATGCCCGCTGGAATCATTTTCGGATCGAGGCAATCGGCCATACGATCAATACCTGGGTCAACGGCGTTCATACCACGAGATTGGTGGACGATATGACGGCCAGCGGCTTTATCGGCCTTCAGGTCCACTCGATCAACGATGAAGAGTTGGCAGGAGCCCGGGTCAAATGGCGGAATCTTCGGATTCGAACGCAGAATGTAGAGGCCTATAAAAAGCCGAGGGATCCCTGGGTCGATGAGGTTAGTTACCTGAAGAACGAGCTGAGTGAGTTGGAAAAGCGCAAGGGTTGGCGTCTGCTGTGGGACGGAGAGACGTCCGATGGCTGGCGTGGAGCCAACCTGGATGGATTCCCCTCCGGCGGCTGGGTGATTGAAGACGGTGTGCTGAGCGTATTGGCAACGGACGGGGGCGAGGCGACCGGGCCGGGAGATATTATTACCGAAAAGCTCTTCAGTGATTTTGAGCTGGAGCTGGAATTCAAGATTACCGAAGGGGCAAACAGCGGAATCAAGTATTATGTGGACCCGGTGCTCAACCAGGGAGAAGGTTCGGCAATCGGGGCGGAGTTCCAGATCCTGGATGACCAGCGTCATCCCGATGCGGTTCAGGGTGTGAATGGCAATCGGACGGTGGGCTCGCTCTATGATCTGATTGCCGCCGAAAATCTGTCGGCGCCCGAACGGGGCAAACCGTTTAACGGACCTGGAAGCTGGAACAAGGCCCGGATCGTTTCCAAAGACGGACACGTCGAACACTGGATGAATAATGCGAAGATTGTGGAATATGACCGGTTTTCACAGATGTTCCGCGCCCTGGTGGCTTACAGCAAGTACGAGGTATGGGACGGATTCGCCCAGTGGCCCGAGGGACACATTCTGCTTCAGGATCACGGAAACGAGGTGAGCTTTCGAAGTATCAAAATCAGGGAATTGTAGCTGGAAGAATAACCGGGATTATGAAGCTATGACTTTTCGATTCCTTCTTTAACCTGGATTATTCATCAAGAAATTTGGTTGTGCGCAAGGCGAGCTGTGAATCATCCAGGCTAAAAACGGGACTCTAAAATCTTTGGAAGCCCATACCAACATAAATGACATTAGTGAACAGGAATGATAATCTATTTTGCCACCTATGAGTCTTAATATATCCGACAAAGAGTACGAAGAAATATTAAAACAGATTGAAAGCGATGATAGTCCCGTCGGGATCGATGCCGGGAAAACCCATGTCCTCATCCTGCATATCCTGATGAATATTGAGCAGCGGCTGGCGACTCTTGAGAGCAGATTATCAGATGAGGAAGAGTAGCGATAAATATTTACATTTAGATTTGCAATCTGTCACCCGGAATGTTACCTAACGGATGTTGTAACAATGATTCCTGCCCATGCTTATAAAGATTAAAATGGAATGTTGAATTTTGGTTCAAAAAAACTATTCTGGCTTGCTTGTACCTTTTTGTTTTTAATCGGCGCAGCCGTACATGCCCAACCCCGGAACGTTATTTTCATTCTCAGTGATGATCACCGCTACGACTATATGGGTTTTCATCCGGAAAGTCCTGACTTTCTGAATACGCCTTCGATGGACCGGATGGCTATGGAGTATCCTGTCACATGGTTGGCTTGACAGGCAGGTTTGTTTCGAACTTTTCGAGCCGGTGACGTGCAACAACAGGCATGAAATTTTAAATCTTAACAGGTTAAGAACCATCGTTTGAATTATGTTCAGGATCAGAATTTGGATCACTGTTTTAATAACAGCCGGGATACTTTGTGGAGCGTGCGGTGGGGAGAATTCTTACCGGTCCGGTTCCGAAAGCAGTGAGACGGATGATTCCCGGGATGCAACCTCTTCAACTTCTGAATTGACATCCGCGGATGTACGGAACGCCTCCCTGAACGGAGATATGAAGGGAGTTCGGCAAGCCATCGAACAGGGAGTGGATTTTACGGAACCCGATCAACTTGGGAGAACCGCGTTAATGTTTGCATCCTATAATGGCCACACGGAAGTTGTTCGGTTTCTGATTGAGCGGGGTGCTGAAATTCAGAGATTTAATGACGAAGGACGAACCTCCCTGATGTTTGCGGCGAGCGGGCCGTTTCCGGAAACCGTTAAGTTCCTGCTGGAAGAGGGTGCAGATCCGAATATTACAGATTCAGTGGAAGGGTGGTCGGCCTTGATGTTTGCTGCTTCGGAAGGGAATCGTGAGGTGGTTCAGGTTCTCCTGGACCATGGAGCGGATCCCACCCTGAAAGATAAGGATGAAGAGACAGCCCTTGATTTTGCAGACAATAACGGCCATGCTGATGTCATCAGCCTGTTGGAAGAATACTTGTAAGCATTTTGTATCTGGGTAGGAAGCTGAAGTAATGAATGGACGCTGTCCATACAGGCAGACAATTATCAAGTTAATCTTATGAAGCTTTACAGTACTTTATTAAAGGGCTCATGGATCATCTGTTTGATGACAATGTTTATGTCATCCCTGCTTTTTGGCCAGGGCATTGAAGGTGAGGACCGGCCGAATATACTCTGGATTACGACCGAAGACCAGGGCCCCCATCTTGGAGCGTATGGTGATTCCTATGCCCATACGCCGTCCCTCGACTCGTTTGCAAGCCGAAGCCTGCGCTATGATGTTGCCTGGTCGGATGCTCCGGTCTGCGCGCCGGCCCGGACAGCGCTGATCACCGGGGTGTACCCGACGAGTACTGGCGGACAGCATATGCGAAGTGATGTTCAGCTTCCTTCGTTGATCCGCAAATACCCGGCCCTGCTTCGGGCCGAAGGCTATTATACGACCAATAACTCCAAGGAGGATTATAATGTGAGTGGCCACGGGCAGGCCTGGGATGAGTCCTCCCCGGAGGCTCATTATGAAAACCGGGACGAGGGACAGCCGTTCTTTGCCGTGTTTAATTTTACCCAAAGCCACGAAAGCCGGATCCGCGACCGGACCGACTTGCCGTATCATGACCCGGAGCAAGCCCCCGTCCCTCCCTACCATCCCGATACGCCGGAGGTCCGGCGCGATTGGGCTCAGTATTACCACGGGATTTCCCAAATTGACCGGAAAGCCGGAGAGGTGCTTGAACAGCTTAGGGAGAACGGACTGGAGGAGGAGACGATCGTTTTCTTTTACGGGGATCATGGCAGCGGCATGCCGCGCCACAAGCGCTGGCCGTATAACTCGGGTTTGCAGGTCCCCCTGATGATTCATGTTCCGGACAAATACCGCCACCTGGCCCCGCAGGAGTACCGTCCGGGTGGGTCGACGAACCGCCCTGTAGCGTTTGTGGACCTGGCTCCGACGCTGCTCAGTCTGATCGGCACGGAACCGCCCGAGTGGATGCAAGGCCGTCCGATCATGGGCCGGTACGAGGCGGAACCCCGCCAGTATCTTTACGGGTTCCGGGGACGCATGGATGAACGCTATGACAAGGTCCGCTCGGTCCGCAACGATCGCTATATATATATTCGCAACTATATGCCCCATAAAATTTACGGTCAATATCTGGCCTACATGTGGCTGACCGAGACGACCCGTGTATGGGAACAGATGTATCAAAACGGGGAGCTTTCCCCGCCGCAGACGTATTTTTGGGAACCCAAGCCGGCCGAGGAGCTCTACGATCTTCAAAACGACCCGCATGAGATTGATAATCTGGCCGGCAGCGGGCGGGAGGAGCACCGCCGGGTATTGGAGGAATTGCGCCGTGCACACCGCACGCATGTACTGGAGACCCGGGACGCCGGATTGCTGCCGGAAGCGGAAATGCACCGCCGGGCGAAGGTGAGCGGACTGACCATTTATGAGATGGCCCACGATGACGACCTGTATCCACTGGAGCGTATCCTGGCGGCGGCACAGATGGCCGCCGGCCGGGATGCCGAATCGGTCCCCGGACTCCTTGAGGCCTTTCGAGATGAAGATCCAGCCGTGCGGTATTGGGCGGCGATGGGAATTCTTGTCCGCGGACAAGACGCCTTTGACCGGGCGGCATTACAACTTCGATGGTCTCTGAACGATGAAAACCCAAGCGTACGGATTGCTGCGGCAGAAGCGCTGATCCGGTATGGGACGGGCCGGGATGAGAGCCGGGCGGTCAAGACCCTTTTGGAGCTGGTACCGGCGGATGAGAACGGAGCCTTTGTCAGTATAGCCGCCCTGAACGTCCTTGCAGACCTGGATGAAGAGATCCTTGCCGGCATCCGGCCAGCGTTACGGCAGATGGAAGTCAACGACCCGGCCCTTCCCCCGCGTCCCAATGACTACGTCCACCGCCTGGTGGAGAGTATCATGAACGGGGAAAAATAAAACACGTCGCCAAAACAATTAGAATTAAATTTATCTCGATTTTTTAACCTCAATTCATCAGTTAAATAACCCAATTATTTTTAGATAGATGACTATGATAAAAAAAGAAGCCGGGCTATTCGTTGCATTCATTCTTTTGTTCAGTACACTGCAGTGTACTTCGTTTGAATCAAATGTATTTGAGATCGAACGGGCTTCACGCATTGTTTTAATCGGGAACAATTTGGGCTCACGGATGATGCATTTTGGTCATTTCGAAACCGAAATGCA
>JBBDNC010000044.1:0-6210 GCA_040877875.1 Balneolaceae bacterium
AATTCGGAACCGCAGTTTATTTGGCATAAATGAGGATTTCGAATTCGCGAAAATGATGAGATTGGGCAAAACAACGCTCATTTTTTGAACACGCAGTGATTTTGCAAAGCCCTCTGTTAAATCAAATTCAAACCATGACAGATCAATCGGTCCTTATTGCATTCGGCGGAGTATCCCCGGAACATGAAGTTTCGGTATTAACCGCAATGCAGGCGTTTGCCGCCCTTGAAAGTTCATCCTATCAAACCCTTCCCCTCTATATTTCAAAAAGCGGCAAGTGGTACACGGGTGAGTACTTGTTGCGCCTGGAACATTATGAAGACCTGGACAAGATTGTCAAAAAAGGGATTCCCTGTACATTTGCCCATAATGAATACGGACAGCCGGTTCTCCGGGAACTGAGCGGCAGACTCTTTCGTAAACCGCAATCCCACCCCCTCCACGCCGTACTGGTAGCTTTCCACGGATCTTACGGCGAAAACGGGTCTTTCCAGGGAGTGTGTGAAACGTTTAATATTCCCTATACCGGCAGTGGGGTGATGACCTCCGGGATCGGAATGGATAAAGTCATCTCAAAATCATTGTGTAAAGCTTATGGAATCCCGGTCGTACCCGGATCTGATTTTACCGAATCCGAATGGGAGGCCGGCCGGGATTCGCTGCTTGCCGGGATTGAAAAATCAGGTTATCCGAGGGTCGTCAAACCCGTCCATCTCGGCAGCAGCATCGGGGTAAACCTGGTCCAGGACCGCCAATCCCTGATCGAATCCGTAGAACTGGCTTTCAGGTATGACGAGCAGGTACTGGTCGAAAAAGCCATCTCTCCTTTGACGGAGATCAACTGCTCGGTTCTTGGATCTCCCGGTCACTACCGCGTCAGTGTCTGTGAGCGTCCGGTTTCCCAAACAGAACACCTTTCCTTCCGGGACAAATATCAAAGCGACTCCGGGGAAGGAAAAGGAATGGCTTCGGCCGACCGTATCATTCCTGCCGACGTCTCCGAAGAGCTGACAAAAAATATTCAGAATACGGCCACACAAGTATTCCGGGCTCTTCACGGAACCGGAATCGCCCGGCTCGATTTCCTGGTGAATTCCGAAACCGAAGAAATCTATTTTAATGAAATCAATACCATACCGGGGTCTTTTTCATTCTACCTGTGGGAAGAGTCGGGTTTCAGCTTCTCCCAACTTTTACATACGTTGATTGATATGGGGGTTACACATCACAGAGTCAAAAACGGAAGAGTTCAAAGCTACGAAACCAACCTGCTCAGTGAGAAAGCCGTCAGCGGAATCAAAGGATTGAAAAACAAGAAAAATGAGGGTTCATGAAATTAGCCCTGATCGCTCATCCCGAAAAATATCTTCTTAAGGAATCTCTCCATTCAGTTCTGGAATGGTGTGCCGCAAACCAATCGGTGGGGTATGCCACCGAGACCCTTTATAAAACGGTCGATGAAAACCGGCGGGACTGTCTGCAACCGGTCCAAACCGAACAGGAAGCCGTAGCCAGTGCTGATCTTGCCGTAGCCATCGGGGGAGACGGAACCATGTTGTTTGCCACTCAAATCATCCGGGGGCACCCGATTCCGATCCTGGGGATTAATTGCGGGAGGCTCGGCTTTATGGCCAACATTCAACAGGATCAGATTTCAACGGCTCTCGATGCCGTTCAAAACGGAACGTACCGGGTGGATGAAAGAACCCTGCTTCAGGCAGAAATCAATGGCGGAGAAACTTTCTATGCCCTGAATGAGTTCCTGTTCACCAAAAAGGATACAGCTTCACTGATTACACTCAAGGCAAGTTACGACGAAGTATTCATAAATCAGTACTGGGCGGACGGATTGATTGTTGCTTCACCAACAGGCTCCACAGCCTATAATCTCTCCACCGGAGGGCCGATTGTCATGCCCGGGACACCGGTTATGGTGCTGACCCCCATTAATCCGCACACCCTGACCACCCGGCCTCTTGTCTTGCCTTCGGACAAATCCCTGACAATCACCGTGGAAGAAGAGCCGGAACATGTACTTTTTTCAAATGACGGGAAAATTTCAAATATCGATACCGATAAACTCAATGTACGGATCAAAAAATCTGATCATACGGTGAAGCTGGTCCAGTTGCAAAACCAGAATTACTTCGACACTTTGCGCAACAAGTTGATGTGGGGACTTGATTCCAGGAAAAAATCGTAACACAACGTATCAAGGTTTTTCATTATAATTCAAATTCAAAAAATGTAAACAAATGAAAGTAACAGTTGTAGGAGCAGGCGGTAACGTAGGTTCAACCGTCGCACTCACCGTGGCTCAGCGTGATTTTGCCAGGGAAGTCGTAATGGTGGATATCGAAAAAAAAGAAGGCGACAAAACGTTTTATCCGTCTAAAGGACGAGCCCTGGATCAGTGGGAATCTTCGCCCATTCATGGATTTGACACAAAACTTACCGGCACCACCACCTATGAAGAAACTGCCGGTTCCGATGTCTGTGTGATTACAGCCGGTGTACCGCGCCGGCCGGGAATGAGCCGTGATGATTTGCTGGAGATCAATTCCGGTATCGTAAATGAGGTCACCGAAAAACTGATTGAACAATCCCCCGATACGATCCTCATTATTGTTTCCAACCCGCTGGATGTGATGGCATACGTGGCGCACCAGACCAGCGGACTGGACTCCAGCCGGGTGATGGGAATGGCCGGGATTCTCGATACGGCCCGCTACCGGTCGTTTCTCGCCGAAGAACTGAACATATCCCCCAAAGATATCCAGGCTCTTTTAATGGGCGGACATGGAGATACGATGGTTCCCCTGCCCCGATATACCACGGTCGCCGGAATTCCGGTTACCCAATTGATTGACGAAACAAAACTGGACGAAATTGTGGAACGAACCAAAAAAGGCGGAGGAGAACTGGTCGGCCTGATGGGAACTTCCGCATGGTATGCTCCGGGGGCTGCCGCCGCACAAATGGTAGAGGCCATCATGCTGGACCAAAACAGAATATTTCCCTGCTGTGCCCGTCTGGAAGGCCAATACGGCATTCAGGATCTATTTGTCGGAGTCCCTGTCAAACTGGGTGAAGGCGGAATTAAAGAAATAATCGAGGTTGATTTAAACCAAAAAGAACAACAACTTTTAAATGAGTCAGCTGAACATGTCCAATCCGTACTGGATGACTTTAAAAAGCTGATGAATCAATAGATACACATACGTACATATTTAAATCGCAACAAACGAGGACATAAGCCCTCACTACTTGCCAGAAAGGCTCCTCCAACCGGGGAGCCTTTCTTGTTTTACTCCCTCCCGGAAGGCCCGCGAACAATGATCCGCCGGCAAACTTTCAACTGACACCCTGTTCCCTGTTCACTGTTCTTCCGTCTGTTTTCAACACCTTCAGGAGTAAAGCTCCCAATACCAGGTATCCTGAAATGAGGAGAGTGGCTTTTACTGTAAATATCCCCACCGAAAACCATTCGCTCAGCCAGGGAACGCTCCAAACCGCCGATACCATCCCTGCCATGAGAACGGCCCCGAACCGAAGACGATAAGGGACCTGAAAGCCTTTCGCACTGTAGTGATAGAGAGAAAGTGCCATGATTCCATAGCTGACTACCGTTGCCCAGGCCGATCCCATCATTCCCATTACAGGTACAAGAATAAAATTGGCGGCAATCGTGAGGAAAGCTCCGGCGGTCATAATCATCGTCAGAATCCGGGTCTTTTCACTGATAAAGATTCCGGCTGAAAAATTTATATACCAGCCGTGAAACCAGTAGGCGAGCAGCAAGAGGGGCACAATCTCAAGCCCCATCCAGTAATTGCTGTCAATCAATGTAGCACCGGTGCCTGGAATCCTGATCGCCACGATTTCCCGGGCAAACAAACCCACCCCCAAATAGATTGCAGCGGCAGCCAGGTTAAAATAGATAAAAGCGCGGGCAAAAATTTTCGGCGCTTCGGGATCTTCGGAATACCGCATAAAAAAAGGCTGCCATGACATTCGGAACATCTGGATGAGTAACAGCATAAAAACCGCCACTTTATAACAGGCACCATAAATCCCCACGATATCCTCGGGAGTATATTCCATCCCGTAAAGGGCCTGAACTCTTTCCGGATTCATCTCATTCAGAAAATACCGGTCGATCATTTCATTGACCACAAAGCCTAGGCCTGCCGGGACAAACGGCCAGCCGAACAAAAAGGCTTTCCGCATCCAGTAACGATTCCATTTTCCTGTTAAGAGCGGCAGGGTGAAGAGCCAGATGAGAAGGGTTACGACAACAGAAGCTGCAAGATTACTGATAAAAACCGCCTCAATCCCCATGTCAAGCAGAAGAATCAGATAGAGATTCAAACCCAGTGTGATGACCACGTGTCCAACTTTTAAAGCCGCAAAAACAAACGTTCTCCGGACCAGCCTTAATTCGGCAAAAGGCACTATCGCAAGAGTATCGAACCACAGGATCCCCAACATCAGCAGATAGACGATCGTCGTCTGTTCATTGAGATTCAACAGATCCAGGGCCACAGGTTCAGCCATCCACAGAACGACGGCAAGCAGGGAAGAGAACCCCAGCAACGAGAGCTGCAAGGTTTTAAAAATATGGGGAGCCTCTTGCCGGTCTTTGGCATACCGAAGATAGGCCGACTCCATTCCCATGGTAAAAATTACATTGAGGAAGGCAATTGCAACATATACCAGCACAACGATACTATACCTCCCCGTGGTGAATACAGCCGTGTACAGCGGTACAAGCAGATAGTTGAGAAACCTGGCAGCTACGTTACTGATGCCATAGATCAACGTATCGGAAAAAAGTTCCCGGAGTTTTCTCAAAGGGTCAGGTTTTGTTATGGGTCAGAATTGCGGCATGCACACCCAGGATATAGCTTTCGTGACCGAAACCGGTGATAATACCGTCCATCATTTCACCGGTGATCGATCGCTCACGAAATTCTTCTCTCGCATGAATATTGGAAAGGTGAATTTCCACTTTCGGGATCTCTACCGTATCCAGCGCATCCCGAATTGCCACGGAAGTATGTGTGAAGCCTCCCCAATTGCCGATCAGCGCCTCAAATCCATCCTCTTCCGCCTGCTGAATCCTGTCGATCAGTTCTCCTTCGTGATTACTTTGAAACCACTCAAACTGAAAGTCAGGGAATTCTCCCGCCACCTTGTTTTGAATCTCCCCCAGGGCGGATGTGCCATACGTATCGGGGTCCCGTTTCCCAAGCTGGTTCAGGTTGGGGCCGTTCAAGATCAATATTTTCATGGGTAACTTTTAATTCAGGTTTATGGGGAAGGGAAAACAGACAGGTTTTCAGGTTCGTATTTAAAATTACGAGAGCGACCTGATCCCCTATATGAATTTAAGATACGGTCGTTTCTGCGGCAAAATCTCTATCCATACACTCATAAACGGATAGATATATAGGCAGCCTGCCTGTTTAACCGGCCGTTCAGCCACCATTGTCAAATTCTTTAGAAATAATCTCTGCCAATTCCTTCATACGGTTTTCACTTACTTCGACGTTATGTCCGAGCGCCATGGTTTGAGTGTGAGAATAGAGCGGTACCAGGTGTACATGGGCATGAGGAACTTCAAGTCCCTGGATAATCACTCCGGTTCTCAAAGGATTTAAAGATCGATCGATTGCTTTCGCAATACTTTTTGAAAAACTCATCAGGCTGTAAATCCGCTTGTCGGACAAGTCGAAAAAATAATCTACTTCTTTTTTAGGTACCACCAAAGTATGACCTTCTGCGATCGGTTTGATATCCAAAAAAGCAAAATAGTACTCGTCTTCCGCTACCTTGTATGAAGGAATGTCACCTCTAATGATTTTTGTAAAAATGGTTGACATAATTCGGATAATTGAATTTTTTAGTAAACGTATCATCGATCCTGATGATACGGGGGATACGAAACTTCCTGTAAATATAATAGAGTCAAAGAGTAACTAAAACCTGAACTCTGAAAATAAATTTCACCGGGAATTTCGATCCCGGGAACCCCGAACTCCGGGCAAGATCAAAAATAAGAAGTTATTTACCGATTAAAGTTGATTTTCAATAGCTCAAAACCGTATCTTAGATCTTTATTAAGAAAAGGCTGAATCGGTAGCTCAGTTGGCAGAGCAACGGCCTTTTAAGCCGTGGGTCGTGGGTTCGAATCCCACCCGATTCACG
>JBBDNC010000045.1:0-32387 GCA_040877875.1 Balneolaceae bacterium
AAAGCGAGCTCAAGAAAGCCCGGCGGACTCTTCAACAGCTTGAAGAAGCTGATAAAGCACTCGAACGGGCGGAGACGTACGAACAATATGGACATCTGCTCATGGCCCATGCCCATGAGCAACTCGGCCCCGGCCGGGAAACTATCGAGATTGAAAACTATTATAACGAAAATAAACTTCAACAAATTCAAGTCAAACCCGATTTAACCATCGCTGAAAATGCCCGGCGCTATTATGAAAAAGCGACAAAAGCTAAACGGCGGGTTCAGGAATCCAAAAGAAGGGAAAAGGAAACTCAACAGAAAATCCATCAGCTTGAAGCACTTTTACACTCTCTGGAATCGGCAGAGCGGCTTGACGAGCTTGAAGACTGGGAGAATGAACACTCGGATCTATTGCAGGAGATGGGACTCATTTCACAAAAAGAACAAAAATCTTCGTTGCCTTTTCGTACAGCCACGAT
The DNA here is from genome assembly GCA_040877875.1 of Balneolaceae bacterium. GTDB lineage: Bacteria > Bacteroidota > Rhodothermia > Balneolales > Balneolaceae > JBBDNC01. The sequence goes on from JBBDNC010000045.1 coordinate 464, forward strand.
CGATGGATATGAGATCTGGATCGGAAAAAATGCGAAAAGTAACGATGAGCTTACTACAAGATCCCACAAGGAGGATATATGGATGCATGTTCGGGGAGAGTCCGGTTCTCATGTAGTGATCCGGATGAATAACCATGAGAATTATCCCCCCAAATACGTAATTTTGAGAGCCGCATCCTATGCGGCCTGGAATTCAAAACTCCGGGGAGCCGAATGGGTCCCGGTGATTGTTACCAAAAGAAAATACGTCAGCAAACCAAAAGGGGCACCGGCCGGAACCGTCCGGGTACATCGTGAAGAAGTGGAATTGGTTCCGCCCAAAAAACCTTAATTTTCGTCATGCAAAAATCCTCAACATCACGATCCGGTCAAGCCATTTTCCTTTGCGGGATGATGGGAGCCGGAAAAACAACTGTCGGCAAATCCCTGGCAGCCAAACTATCCCTTCCATTCGTTGACCTGGATGATGAAATCACAAAGCAGGAAGGGTGCAGCATACCGGACCTTTTTGCAGAAAAAGGAGAAAAGTATTTCAGAAAAATCGAACGTGAAATCCTGGAACAAAAATCTGAAGGGTTAAACGGGGTGATGGCGCTCGGCGGCGGAGCCCTCCGGAACCAGGAAGTGATCCGCCGTTTGAAATCAATCGGCCGGCTGATTTTTTTGGATGCCCCATTATCCGTACTTTCAGAGCGCCTGAAAAATGATGGCAACCGGCCCCTTCTCAATGAGACAGATGATGAAAAAACGGAGAAAAAAATAAGGGATCTCCTTACTGAACGCAGACCCTTTTATTCACAGTCGCATATCACGATCCAAACAGGTAGACGGCAGCCGGCCGAAATCGTAAATATCATACTTGAAAAAATTCAAAACCATGAACGCTGACCTGATCATACAGACTCCCTCGAGAGACTATCCTGTATATATCCGTGAAGAATTTTCCGAAGACTTTTTTGACGCACTGCGTGGAAATTTGTCAGCAGATTCTGCATTTGTCATTATAGACGAAAATGTAGACCGGCTGTATCACGAAAAGGTCTTTTCAAATCTCGAAAACAGCGGTTTTCAAATCAGTAAATATATTCTGCCTGCGGGAGAAGCTTCAAAGTCGGACACCTGTTGGCTGAAAATGGTTAATTTTCTCCTTGAAAACGGAGCCCGGCGAAATACGCCGGTATTTGTAGTGGGGGGCGGGGTAACCGGTGATTCAGGCGGATTCGCTACTGCAACAACCTTGCGGGGAATGCCGCTGATTCATATTCCTACAACGCTTTTGGCAATGGTGGACAGTTCAATCGGCGGGAAAACAGGGATCAATCACCCCGAAGGTAAAAACCTGATCGGTTCATTTTATCAACCTGAAGCAGTTTTGATGTACACTGGATTTCTCGCCACTCTCCCGGCAAAGGAGTGGACAAACGGCCTGAGTGAAATATTGAAATACGCAGCGATCGAGGATCCATCTTTGTTTGAACTTGCTGAAGAAATTTATCTCAATGACTCCCCCCCCTATCCTCATGAAAACCTCACTCCCCTCATTAAAAGATGTGTGCAGATCAAGGCAGATATTGTCGAAAAAGATGAGAAAGAGAGTGGAATCCGGGCCTATCTGAATTTTGGCCATACATTTGCCCATGCCCTTGAAAAAGTGGCCGGATTTGGGAGCATCACTCATGGAGAGGCCGTCTATATCGGAATGATAGCAGCTACGAGACTTTCTGTTCTGCAGGGGGCTGAAAAGGAATTCAATGAAATATACTTCGACCGATTTCAATCGTTGTATACATTTCAGGACCGGATTTTCGAATTAAGCGTGGATACATTAATCGATCGAATGCACTCCGACAAAAAGAAAACCTCAGGGAATCTTAAAGTCGTTCTTCTGCATGAATGGGGCCACCCCTATGTGACTGAGATTGCAGATTCCAAACCGATTCGCGAAGCCTGGAATTTTGCGTTGTCACAAATTAACACTCATAAATAATGAGTCATCAGAATCGGGTATTGGGTCTGGATAGAAGTTTATTAAACCCTAAATCTCAAAGCCGGTCTTCATGAATCCGATCGGAATAGAACGACACTTCATTCGTTAAACATATTTATTTCTTAATTTAAACCGTTTAGATATAGATTTAACCCGTTAGTAACTATCCTCCGCCGGCCGGCGGAAAACGGTAGCTGAAAGCTTTGACTATTACAAACTATTGTTCTTACGCTGGATATATAAAACCTGGAATTTCTTATTAAAGTCACTGCTTTATCTTACGCTGGCAGTTGTGGTGATCCTGACACTTCTGGTTGGAATCATTCAGTTCCCCCAAAGCAAGGAGTATATCACCCGTCAATTAACCAGTACCTTCGACAATCAGTATGAAGGAACCCTGAAAATTGATCGGATCAGTGGATGGATTCCTTTAAACATCACTTTGCACCAGGCCAGGGTTTTTGCTCCCTTCGATACTTTAAATTCCGTTATTTCCATCCCTCGGAGCACTTTAAGCCTGAATCTGTGGAACTTGCTACAGCGTAATATTACCATTACCGGTTTCGAACTCTTCGAACCGGAAGTGACCATTCACCAGAACCGGCAGGGAACCTATCCTCTTATTCAGGCATTTAAATCTACAGGGAATACCCGTTCACAAATTATTGACCTGACCAACCGGGATTTCGAGCAATTTCAAATCATTGCCCCCGCCCTTGTGGTCCATGGGGGCAACCTGTCATATAACAGCCCCCTGTTGGACAATGAACATCTGAATCTTCCGCGTCCTTTAAAAGTAGAGAACCTGAATATCTCCATGTTTATGGAACTGAGCAGTATACAGCGATTTCTCGATATCGACCGGTTTTCCGCCCGGCTCCCCGATACGATTTGGGAACAAATCGATCTCAACGGACAGATATTCAGCGATGAGGAATACCTGGAATTCAACGGCTTTACTCTCCAAACGAGTGAATCACACGTAGAGTTTTCAGGGGAAGTAACCCCCCTGAATCTACTGAGCCCGTCGCTGAACGAACAGTTCAGAAACGCCTCTTATTATTTCAATCTTGAGAATTCCTCTATCCATACCAAAAGTATTGCTGCTCTTGTCCCGGACTTTCCGGACCTTGACCAGGTCATTGATCTGGAATTGCTAACGGAGGGATCACTCGATTCAATGTGGGTAGACAGGTTCATTATGAGAACGGGCAACAGTGTTGTACAACTGACAGGGATGGCTCAAAATGTAGGCTTTCAGGATTTCAGTTATGATGCGAATATTGTGAACCTGGTCTTCGACCGGGAGGAGCTCACCCCTTATCTGGATCAATATCTGTTGCCAGATGAAATTGAGTACCTGGCAAAATCTGATATTGAAGGCCATGTAAATGGAACTCTACAGGATGCCGAAACCCATTTGTCTGTACAGACTCCCGAAGGCAGCTTTCAGCTTGAAGCCTTCATTACTTTTTATAACCCTGTGAATTTTAATGCCCGCCTGGAGATAGACTCTCTCAATGTCCAGCCTGTTTTTTCCCGGTATATCCATCAAAGCAACCTGAGCGGTACGATCACACTAAAAGGACAAACCGACACCTCGGGAAAAATTTCCGCAGAGGGGGCGGTCAACCTCAATCCGGGATTCCTAAATCAAGTAGATTTCCTGAACAGTCAACTCGAAGCATCTTATCAAAATAATACCCTTAGTCATCAATTCAGCTTGTCTCGCCCGGATTCAAGGCTGGAAACTTCCGGAACGATCCAGTCTCTCGCCGGCGAATGGCTCGTATCGGTAAACGGCCAGCTATCAGATATCGACCTTCAGGATTTTATAGTCAACGAAAATATTCCACAAACCCGTTTGAGCCTGAACTTTAATTCTGAATTCCAGGGTTCGGATCTTAACAACCTGTACGGCAGGGCAAGTTACCAGACCGACCGATCCATCATCGGGGTTGATACTCTCCGACCCCACCAGTTGTATGTAGACATTGACTCTCCCGATATTGAATCGAGAACCATGCGGCTGACCAGCAGTTTTCTTGATGCTGAAATAACCGGCGACATCTATGCCGGATCCCTGATAAACCTATTTAATCACTGGAATGAATATTTACAGAGGCAGACAGGTGAAGAAATACTCTTTGACAGCACCTTTGCCGCCGGGAATAAAACAGGTCTCCCCCCCTCGGATGCAATCCAGCCGGCCAATCTTCATCTTCAGATGGATTTTAAAGATATCACCCTGCTTCAAAGATATTTTACCGAGTTTCCCAAATTTGAAAGCCAGGCCCGAATACAGGCAAATCTTAATGCCGATGCCGAGCGGATCTTTTTTACCTTCTCATCCGATGATACTGCCTTTCAAATCGGCAATGCACGCTTCGATACACTCCGAACCAATTTAACAGCAAGTTTCCGCTATAACGAAAAATTCAAAGAGTATGGAACGGCTGATCTGCAGATCAATACCGAAGTTTTTTCCTATGAAAATATGAAATTCAGGGAAGCATACTTAAATGCCTCAATGAGAAATGACAGCCTGATGATTACTCATTCTTCCAAAAATGTAGAAGAAAATATCCAGTTGGAGTTCATGTTTCTCACAAAGCTGCTGCCCGGCCAAATTGAAATCAACTTCGATAAATTTTATGTCGGAAATGAAAACTATGAATGGGTTTCGGAAGGAAATCCTAAAATAATTTATACCAATCAGGAATCCCTGGTCCTTGAAGATTTTATTTTCAGTAATGACAATGAAAGGGTCGAGGCACACGGTACTTACAGCTCGGATCCTGAAGATTTTGTTGAATACAGTATTCGGAACCTCCAGCTCGATCGGATTTCCCGGCTGATCGGCGGTCGCGTTACGTTTGCCGGTGAGGTGAACGGAGATTTTATAACCCGTACCCTTACCCAAATGCCTATTATACAAGGGAATATGGATATTAACCGGTTTGAGCTGACGGACAGGCTGATTGGGGATATCCAGCTTAACAGTAAATATTCGCCGGATAATGAACGGTTCGATACAAGGATTTCGATACTGACAGATCCGGATAAATATTCAACCTATTATGCTGAAAATGACAGCATCGGTCAAAACCTGACCTTTACAGGATATCTTCGTGCCCCGGAGCCGGATGAACCTGACAGAGAGTTGTTTAATTTTGACGCTGATATTCATGAACTGGACATGTGGATCGTACCGGTTATCGTTCCCAGTATTGTTGAGGAAATGGAAGGCCGGGCTACCGGGAACGGATCGATTTCAGGAACCCTTAACGACTATGATTTCAGCGCAAACATTGACATCCGGGACGTAAAAGGTAAACCTGCATTTGTAAATACTACCTATGATATTAGCGGGAATCTCTTGTTTAACCGACAGGAAGGACTGGTGTTTCAGGAGATCCTCCTGGAAGATGAAGGAGACGGGAGAGGGGTTTTGCAAGGCACTATTGATTTAAATGATTTTTCCGGAACAAGTACCCTGAATTTGACACTGGATCTGGAAAATCTCCAGTTTCTGAATAACCCGTACGATCCGGATGTCCCTTTCTATGCTACGATTAGAGGTACGGGCCAGGTAAGGGCTACCGGAACAAATTTTGATCCGTTTTTACGTACGAGCCGGCCCATCGTCATCTCTCAAAATTCCAGAGTCACCGTCCCCTTGCTGGACGAAACGGAATTGGAACAATCTCACAATTTCATTCAGTTCGTTGACAGTTTTGACTTTCGCATGCTCCAAAGCAGATCTGAAAATGGTCATTCAAACGGGAGTAACGGCCAGCCGCTGCCGGGTGACTTGCGTGATCTTACCTTCTCCGAAAGGTTTACGCTCGACCTTCAGTTCATCGCTAACGACCAGATTACCTTTGAGCTTATTTTTGACCGCGTCACCAATGAAGTCCTGACTGCTAACGGAACCGGCCAGATGAGGCTCAGGCTTGAAGATCAGAATTTTACAATGTTCGGCCGGATGAATATCATGAGTGGGGAATATCAATTTGTTGCCGGGGATATTATCTCAAGAAGGTTCCTCCTCCAGCAGGGAGGTTCGATTATCTGGGAAGGGGATCCGAATAATGCGCGCCTGGATGTGAATGCCACCTATCGTGCGCGCCCCGACCTTTCTTCCCTGATAGCTACAACAACCGGGGGGGGAATTGAGGGCGGACAACGGTTTCCGATTGATCTTGTTTTGAATATCGGGGGGACACTGGGTTCCCTGGAAAATGATTTCTATTTTAACATCCCTTCCAGTATTGAAGGAACGCTTGATCCTACCCTCACTACACAGATCAATGCCCTGAATCGAAATAATGATGAAAAAATAATACAAGCGACAAGTATTCTCCTTACCGGCAACTTTATACCCTCTTCTACTGCAACGTCTGACGGGGGAACCGGCCAGGCACTCCGTCAAAGTCTTGCAGGAAGCGGATCCATGGTGGTGAATCCCCTGATATCCAGCCAGATCATCAATCCTCTGCTCTCTGATCAGATCAATTCCCTTTTGCGAAGTGACATGGCACTGGATATTGATTTTAATCTTACGCCTTATAATCAAATTGACCTTGGAGTAGCATTGAGATTATATGATGACAGGCTGATATTACGCCGTGAAGGACAAATTACAGGTACACAAAGTGATATCGGAGATTTGGGAGCGACCTACCGGATCAACCGGACATTTGCCCTCACTGCCTTTCATCGCCAGGATCCTACTCTGGCAAATACAAGTGGAACCGATACACGCCAGGTCCAGGAAATGAACGGAGTCGGTGTCGAGGCACAGGTGCAATTTAACTCCTGGAAAGAGTTTCGGCGGCGAATCGGTAATACCCTTAAACGATTATTCGGAATTAAAAAATCTGAAAACAGCGGAGATAAAGACGAAAATGAACCTCTTGCTTCGGAAGGAAATAGAAATAAGTAACCTATTCAATCATCTAAAAAATAATTAATGAGTAATAAAGAACTGACATCACTTGAAAAACAGATCCTTCAAATTCTCCGGTCATACCCGGACGCATCCATCCCCTCTCCCCTGCTTCAGGAGGCCCTGGGGTTGAAAGGCAAGAAAGGAGGGAAAAAACTCAAAAAGACGCTTTACGATCTTCGGAACAAAGATCAAATTCGTATGACAAAAGGCAATTTGGTCAGTATTAATGAAGTTGGGGCTCTTGACGACCCGTACTATGAAGGAAAACTTGACGTCACCAAACGAGGCGACGGATATGTAATGGTTGAAGGCCGGGACCAGGATATCAAAGTTGCCTCCCGGTATATGGGGACAGCTCTGCACGGGGATACCGTTCTCGTTAAGGTGACTCATTACCACAAGCGCAGCAATAAACCCCAGGGACGCATTGAGAAAGTCGTCAAACGTGCAAAAAACCTGTTTGTAGGAACCCTGGAATCACCGGCTCAAAATACTTACCTGATCCGCTCGGACGAACAATCGGCCCGGACCGATTTTTTTGTGGATGAAAAAGATCTGAACGGAGCTAAACCGGGCGAAAAAGTTACATTTCAACTTGTTCAGTGGGATGATATGAGAGGGCTCCCCCAGGCAAAGATTGAAAAGTCACTCGGACAGAAAGGGACGAATGAAGCCAACATACTATCTATCCTTTCCGAATATCAGTTTAGTGCCGATTTCCCGGACGAAGTAGAAGATTTTGCCGCTTCCATTGATCTGTCGATCCCCGAATCAGAAATACAGCGGCGAAGAGATCTGAGAGAAGAAGTTACCTTTACAATCGATCCGGCTGATGCAAAAGATTTCGACGATGCTTTAAGTATTAACATCCTGGACAACGGTCATTACTATCTTGGAGTCCATATTGCCGATGTAACTCATTACACGCCGAGAGGATCTATATTGGATGATGAAGCTCTGAACCGGGGAACGAGTGTCTACCTGGTAGACCGGGTGATTCCAATGCTGCCTGAATTACTAAGCAATGGGGTTTGCAGCCTGCGGCCGGAAGAAGATAAACTTGTATATAGCTGTTTTATGGAAATCACGCCGGGCGGAAACCTGGTGGATTATTCTATTGAAGAAGCGATCATTCACTCCAAACAGCGATTTGTCTATGAGGAAGTCCAGGAAATACTGGACGGGAAAAACCACAAGTTCAAACAGGAACTGAAGACCCTTGAAAAACTTGCCCATACTCTGTTGGACAACCGTTTCAGCACTAAGAATGGGTCGATCAATTTTGAAACCCCCGAACCGAAATTCATTTTGGATGAATCCGGAAAGCCGGTTGACGTAATTGTCAAAGAACGCCTGTTTAGTCACCGTTTGATTGAAGAGTGCATGTTAATGGCGAATAAAACAGTCGCCACACACATCAGAAATCTCCGACAAAAATCCGGAAAAGGAAAATCCGAAAACAATCACCCGTTTCTCTATCGTATCCACGATGAACCGGACGTTGAAAAACTTTTCAATATCCACGAAAATGTAAAACCACTCGGAATTGAATTTAATGTTAAAGACCGTGTAACTGCTAAGGATATCAACAACTTATTAAAAGAAGTTGAAGATACGTCCCTTGAAGATATCATCAATGGCCTGATGCTGCGGTCCATGGCAAAAGCTGAATACAGCCCGAAAAACATTGGTCACTTCGGCCTTGGTTTTTCCCACTATGCACACTTTACAAGTCCGATCCGTCGATACCCCGATGTAATTGTTCACCGTCTTTTGAAACGCTATGGATCCGCCGGCCAGGAATACACCTATACGGAATTAAAGGAGATTGGTGAACAATGCAGCGAAAAAGAACGTTATGCAGTACAGGCAGAACGCGATTCTGTAAAACTGAAACAGGTTGAATTTTTATCCGACCGCATTGGCGAAAACTTTGAAGGGGTCATCAGCGGGGTGACTGAAAACGGCCTTTATATTAATTTAAAAGATGTGTACTGTGAAGGCATGATCCACGTTAGTGATCTAAAAGACGATTATTATGTATATAATTCACAACGTCACAGCTTGACCGGCCGCTCTAAAGGGAAGCAATACAGGCTTGGAGATGAGATCAAGGTTAAAGTTGTCAATACAAACCTGGAACGAAGACATATTGATCTTAAGCTCCCCTGATATTTGATCATTATTTAAATTTTATCCTGATGATATGAAGTTCTTCCAAAAATTATCGATCCTATTCCTGACTCTTCTCTTAACAGGAATGACCCTTGCCGAGCATGGTGCCGCACAATACTTTGTATTTGGGAAAAACCGGGTACAATATGAAGCGTTTGACTGGAGGTATATCCAAACGCAGCATTTTGACATCTACTACTATGATCAAAAGAATTATCATCTGGCCCAGTTCACGGCTGAATCGGTTGAATCGGGACTCAAACAACTCTCCGAGGATTTTGGTCATACGATCAATGACCGGATCCCTGTAATCATCTACGATTCACACAGCGATTTTTCACAAACGAATGTCGTTCAGCTTCCGGTGGATGCCCAGGGAATCGGGGGGGTAACGGACAAGTTTAAAAACCGCATGACCCAGCCTTTTATGGGCGACTATGCGGATTTCAGGCGTACCCTCCAGCACGAACTGGCTCATGCTGTGGTAAATGACCTGTATTATGGCGGCAGCGTGATGTCCATCATGCGAAACAACATTCAGCTACAGCTTCCGACCTGGTTCGAGGAAGGACTCGCCGAATACCTCGCTCTCGGGTGGGACACACAAACAGATATGTATATACGGGATGCAGTTATAAACAATTACCTGCCGGATCTCCGACAACTGAGCGGGTTTATGGCTTACCGGGGAGGCCAGTCGTTCTGGAATTTTATTGATGAAGAGTACGGAAGATCCAAAATCACCGAGATACTACAGCGAATCCGTACTTCCCGCAGTGTTCAAAATGGATTGTTGCAGTCTACCGGACTGAATTTTGAAGAACTGAGCCGCCGGTGGAAGGATCACTTGCAACGGCGTTATTTTCCGGAAGTTGCCGAACGCCAGTCGATGGAACAACTGGCCAACCGGGTCACAAGCCGGCCCGAATTCGGCTCCTATAATACGAGTCCGGCTATTTCACCCCAGGGAGACCGGATCGCTTTTATCTCCAACCGGCGGGGGGTATTTGATGTAATTGTGATCAGTGCCATTACGGGAGATCGCCTGAAAACGCTGATCCGGGGTGAGGATAACCCGATGTTTGAAGAGCTGAATATCTTGAATCCGAACTTGACATGGTCGCCCGATGGAAGCAGGATTGCCCTTTCATCAAAATCCGAAGGTTCCTACAACCTTTCTATTGTGAACTATACAAGCGGCAACGTCCAATCGGTCCGCTTTCCCCAAATTGATGCCCTGAATTCCGTCGCATGGTCACCCGATGGAAATAAAATAGCCTTTGACGGCAATGCAGGCCCTTATCAAAGCATTTTTGTCTATAACCTTGAAACCAACGACCTTCAGAATTTAACCAACGATGTATTTACGGATATGCACCCGGCTTGGGGGCCCGATTCCGAAACCGTTTACTTTGTATCCAATCGGGGTGACAGAATACAAGCCGGAGTACATCTTGCAGGTTATTCCATCCTCCAGCATGATTTTGCCTACGAAACGGATATCTATTCCATTAATCTGGGGTCGACCAGAATACAGAGAATTACCCATACGCCCAACTGGTCTGAGACCCAACCTGCCCTGACCCGCGATGGACGACTCGTCTTTATTTCCGACCAAAACGGAATTCCCAATATTTATGAATACAACCGGGAAAGCGGTACGGTGACCCCTCTTACCGATTTGCGAACCGGTGCCCAACAGTTATCCATTACATCGGACGGGAGCCGGCTTGCCTTTAATGGATTGAATGAGGGCTATCTTGATATCTTCATGATGAGAACTCCCTTCGACCGCAGAATTGAACGGGAACTGAAACCCAACTATTGGGCGAACCGGAGAGCTTCCGAGACCCAGGCGGATCGGGTTCCGGCTACGCTTTATGTCAAACAAATGATAGAACGACGAGGCCAGGGGAACAATGTAGTCCTTGCCGACCAGCGAACCACTCCCCCTGTTATTGATGAAGTGGAAATAGTGGACAGAGTGGAAAGTGAGGCGAAAGCGGATACCCCTGTAACAGATGAAGAGGACGGAGACGAGAATGAGATTGATTTCAGAAATTATGTTTTCAGGGATACCGTCGTACGGGACTCAACACTTGAACTCAGAGATGATCCCCGAAAATTTGAACCGACGGATAACCTGACAGACGACAACCGATATCTGCCAAAACGATACCGGTTGAAGTTTTCACCGGATTTCAGTTATGCCGTCGGACAACTGGATACCTACTACGGTGGTGCGGCATTTGCAATGTTTGAACTGAGTGATCTGTTGGGAGACCACAGGCTGTCGCTGGGTACCAATCTTGTCCTGGATCTGCGGAATAGTGATTACGTTATACAATACGGTTATTATCGGCAGAGAACGAATGTCGTTGCAAATGTCTTTCACCAATCCCGAAACTATCAAACTTTTTTCGGCGAACTTCTCCGGTTCAGAACCTACGGCGGAGGCATCGATTTCCAATATCCGTTTAACCGTTATCAGCGGCTTGACTACGGACTTTCGCTTATCGGAATCTCACGTGATTTTAGTTCTGTTCGTGGGATCGGTGAACAGGGCATGGATAATGAAACCTCGGCGTTTTTATATCCTCAGTTAACGTATACGGGTGATTATACCTTGCCGGGGTTCATTACACCCAGAGGGGGAAACCGTTATTCATTGCGCTTGTCCGGTAGTCCGCCTGTGATCCCTGAGTCTCCCCATTTTGTCTCACTGCTGGGAGATTACCGACGGTATATTGATCTCGGATATCGATACTCGATTGCCCTGCGCGGCGCGGCCGGCGCTTCCTTCGGACGGGATTCACAAACCTTCTTTATGGGAGGGATGCTTGGCTGGATTAACCAGCGCTGGTCTGAGAATGAGATTCCTTTCGAACGGCTTGCCGACACATTCTTTACCCTGCCGGCCACCCCGCTTCGCGGACATGAATTCAATACGCTTTACGGAGATAAATTTTCGCTGATCAATGCTGAATTCAGATTCCCTCTGTTTGCAGCCATTCTGCCGGGGCCAATCCCCATTTTACCCCTTTATAACCTGACTGGACTCGCCTTCGTAGACGCTGGTGCCGCATGGGGTTTCGATATTCCTTATTCGAGAGCTGTAAACCGGCAAACCGGGCAATCGATCGTTTATTACCAAAAACCCTCTGAACTTGAATTCAAGGTTGCACAACGAAATGAGGTCTTTCTCAATCCGAATACCGGGCAGATTCGGGAGGGTGCCCCCCAACAAAACGATATCAGAGCTTCATTTATCGATGGGGATATCCTTATCGGAGCCGGCTTCGGACTTCGAACCATACTGCTGGGCCTTCCTTTCCGATACGATGTCGGTTGGGCGTATGACAGAAACGGATTCCGACAGAAGCCGATTCATTACTTTTCCATCGGAATCGACTTTTGAAGAGGTTTGCTATAAAGAATGAAAAAAGAAGAATGACGAATGAACCTTTTGATGCCGGTTCTATTCCTGCTCCTGCATCGCGTCGTCTACCTGCTTTTTAAAGTCTTTGGATACTTTAAGCATCGGAACGAACTGTTCGGGCACAATCACTTCTTCGTTCGTTTTCGGGTTTCTTGCAACTCGTTGAGCCCGCTTCACAACTTTAAAGCTTCCGAATCCCCGTAGCTCAATGGTTTCGCCACGCTTCATGGCATCGATGACCGTTTCCAAAAACCCATTGACGACCGCTTCGGTTTCCACTTTGGTCAATCCTGTAGAGGAAGATATGATATCAACAATATCGGCTTTAGTCATAGTATCAAAGTATGGATTTGGGTTGACTGTGTGAATACTGGATAAATTATTGTGTTCCAATAACAAACTATACAATGGTTAGGTTCAAATCTCTTACTAAAATAGCTTATTCTCTTATCTGCAACTACGAAACTATCTTAAAAATTCAAAAATGTTTTATACCTTCGACATGAATTTAATGATCCGCCACTCGAACCTGAATGGTTTCCCTGAGCGGCTATCCGAATACAGAGGTTAGAATGAATCCGGAAATCCCAAATAATCAAACTCTTATCCACTTTCCCTATGGAAACATTTGACCAAATTATTGGCTGGCTTGAAAATCTGATCTGGAATACCCCGGAAAGCCTCCCGGCAATGGTTGTGATATTGCTTGCATTCGGGATCTTCATCACCATTCGGCTGGGATTTATACAAATTGTACAATTCAAACATGGGCTGAAAGTCGTAACCGGTTTTTATGATGATCCGGATGACGAAGGGGATATCAATCATTTCCAGGCGCTCAGTACCGCCCTGTCAGCAACTGTGGGTATCGGAAATATTGCCGGGGTAGCTTTGGCTATCCATTTTGGCGGGCCGGGTGCACTTTTTTGGATGTGGATCACGGCCATCCTGGGAATGGCTATTAAGTACTCGGAAGTGACTCTTGCACAGGCTTACAGAAAAACCAACCCCGACGGGACGGTATCGGGAGGCCCGATGTATTACATTGAACAGGGGCTCGGCCCAAACTGGAAATGGCTGGCTGTTGCATTTTCGATTTCGGCTGCTATATGTGCATTTTTGACCGGTAATGCCGTACAAGCCAATACGGTAGCAGATGTGTTAAATAGTGATTTTGAAATTCCCAAGGCCCTTACCGGCTTTATCACCGCAAGCCTGGTTGCTGCTGTTATCCTGGGAGGAATCAAACGAATCGGATATGTCACCTCCCGCCTGGTCCCTTTTATGGCCACTCTTTATGTTTTGGGTGGGCTCATCATTTTATTGCTTCACTACGATCAGGTCCTCCCTTCACTTTGGATGATACTTTCGTATGCATTTAATCCCCAGGCAGGAATTCTCGGAGTTGGATCAGGAGCCTTTATCTTCACATTGAGTTATGGTGTCCAGAGGGGGCTGTTTTCCAATGAAGCGGGTCAAGGTTCAGCCCCGATTGCCCACTCTGCAGCCAAAACCGATCAACCGGTGCGGGAAGGAGTTGTCGCCTTGCTTGAACCTTTCATTGATACCTTGATTGTCTGTACTATTACCGGACTTGTAATTGTAACAACCGGTGCGTGGGACATGTACCACCCGGCTTCAGTTAGTCCGGATACCACGGCAATCAGCTATTCCATTGAAGAGCCGGGCGGCCCGTCACATACCCTCCATTTTGAAGGGGGGCTCCCTGTAAACGGTGAGATGAGACGTTACAATGTACCGGTAGATACCCTATATACCGACCAAGCGCAGTCTCAACTCTTTAACGGCAGCATACAGAACGTCGAATCCGCTCCTGTGATCATCACAACAGATGAACAGCAGCTCGCCACGCTCTATGGAGGGGTTATAGAAAACGGGGCCCCGCTGACGTCCAGAGCGTTTGAACTGGGACTGGCCCCCATCATGCCCGGAGGAGGGTTTATAGTCACAATTGCAGTCCTGCTGTTTGCGATCTCTACTTCAATAAGCTGGAGTTATTACGGTGACCGGGCTGCCCAGTATCTTTTTGGATTTAAATCGATTTTCTGGTACAGGCTTGCATTCGTCGGCATGCACTTTTTCGGAGCCATCGTATCCCTGACTACGATATGGGCTTTTGGGGATGTAATGCTCGGACTCATGGCATTTTTTAATATTATCGCACTTTTTGCCCTCTCCGGTGTAGTTTACAAAATCACGAAAAAATATTTCGAAAACACGGAGGTATAGAAACATCCCGTTCAAAAACAATATCCGTCTACTGTTTACATTGTTCTTCCTGTTCATTGTTTCAGAGGCCTGTACCGATCTATCTGAATATGACGCCGAGCAAGTACGCTCCGCTATGCAGGATTCACTTCTCTCAACAACCGAAAGCTGGGATATCCGTATGACCATTTTGGATGACGGAATACAGAATATTCAACTGGAAGGGGATTATGCCATCACATACGATCAGAAAGAACGTAAGGAAACCAAAATCCGCGGTAACATTTATGTCCAGCTCTTTGATTCCACAGGAACCCGGGAGACCGAAGCCTGGAGTAAACGGGCGAATTACTTTGCCGATGATCGTGAATTTGAACTCATTGATTCGGTTCGGGTTGAAACGGCTGAAAACCGCCGATTATATACAGATTTTCTCAGGTGGAGTCAGGAAACAGACCAGATCACATCCGACCGTTTTGTAACGATCATTACACCGAGTGACAGCCTGACCGGCAGCGGATTTTCAAGTAATACGGACCTGACTAATTATGTGATCACAGACTTGAGAGGTCGTCTTGTTGTCGATTAAAATCAATTCAGGTATGAATCGGAAGTTCATTTCAGGATCTATATTCTGTTTATTATTCCTTTATTGCTGGCCGGGAGGCTTTTCCGAACTTTTGGCCCAGGAGAGAATCAATATTTTAAACTCCGAACGGGGAGAAGTAGGCGTCATCGACGGTGAGCCGGTCAGGAAGCTGATCGGGAATGTCAGGCTTTCAACGGAATCGATGGTTATGGAGTGCGACAGTGCCTGGCAGTTTCAGGAACGTAACATGATCCAGGCATTCAACATCGAAATTGAAACGGATGACGAGCGGATCTGGGCCGACACCCTCTACCATAACACATTGAATGATTACAGCCGCTTCCGGGGGAGAGTGGTGATTGAATCGGACAGAAATACCCTCTTTAGTGAATCCATAGATTATGACCGTATACTGGATGTTGCACTCTTTCTCGCTCCGGTTCGCTTTGAAGACAATCGGGGAAGCCTTTTAGCAGAGAGCGGGTATTATTTCGAACGGACCGATATCGGTTTTTTTGAAGGAGATGTTCAACTGGCCGACACGGCACAATACCTGGAAGCAGACTCCTTGTTTATGAATCGTGAAAGTGACTTTTATCAATTGTTCAGCCGGGTCTACGTGAAGAATTTTGAAGATAATGTAACCTTTGCCGGCGATTTTCTGGAAGCCGATTCCACAGGATACAGGTTGCTGGAGGGAAATTCCTGGATGATGCAGGTAAATGATGCCGGAACCGATACCACACACCTGAATGCGGAAACGATACTCTTACAGGAAACCGATACGGCATCTACCATTGATGCTTTTGAAGATGTAAGGCTCTGGAGCCCTTCCTATTCGGCCATTGCCGACACAGCCTATTACCGGTCGGATATCGAAGAGTTTCAATTGATTTCCAATCCGATTGCCTGGCAAAAAAATATTCAATTGACAGGCCCATATATCGAAACTCAACTTGAGGATGATCAGATCAAATTTCTGGAATCCTATTCCCGCCCCATTGCCGTACAGGAAGATTCGGTTACCGGCCGCTTCAATCAGATGACAGGGGATACCCTGCATGCATATTTTGATGAAGGAGATATTCAAAAGCTTATAGTATTCAATAACAGTGAGCTAATTTTTCATCAAAAAGATGAGAATGATGAACCGGACGGACTGATCGAGCTGATTGCCGGCATGGCAAGTACCATCACATTTGAGGAAGGTGAACCGGCCCATCTTCATGTCAATAGAAATATTGACGGGTCCTATTTACCCGAGGACCCTGAGAATATTGACCGGAGGCTGTCCGGCTTTCGGTGGGATCCCGAGTTGCGTCCCGCCCGACCGGAAATTCGGCAAAGCCGTTTACCCATCCTAAATC
The DNA here is from genome assembly GCA_040877875.1 of Balneolaceae bacterium. Lineage (GTDB taxonomy): Bacteria > Bacteroidota > Rhodothermia > Balneolales > Balneolaceae > JBBDNC01. The sequence goes on from JBBDNC010000045.1 coordinate 17,204, forward strand.
CGATGTCGGTTGATCCGATGTTTGAATTCCCTCCGAGATATCAATCCTACCTGCAAGCCAGAAATGAAGAGTCAAACAGGGATTCGGGGGAACCATAGGAGCTTCAGACGGACTTTCAATCCGGCGATTTCAGAAAACAAATAAATTACATATTGCGCCGGTATTCTCCTCCCACTTCATAAAGGGCCCGGGAAATTTGACCGAGAGAGGCCACTTTTACAGTTTCCATCAGGGTCTCAAACAGGTTGCCGTCTTGCAAAGCCACTCTCTTCAACTCCTCCAGTGCCTCACCGGCCTCTTCACGGTTTCTTTTACGGAAAGCTTTCAGATTTTCAATCTGCCGGGTTTTTTCCTCATGAGTAGAACGTATCAGTTCCACTTCACGCTTTTCCTCTTCACTTTTGCCGGACGTCTGAAACGTATTTACCCCGACGATCGGCATTTCTCCGGAATGCTTCCTGGACTCGTATAGCAGGCTTTCGTCCTGAATCTTGCCCCGCTGGTACATATGTTCCATAGCTCCCAACACACCACCGCGCTCCGTCAATCGATCGAACTCACTCAATATGGCCTCTTCAACCAGGTTCGTCAGTTCTTCGATGAAATAGGAACCCTGGTTTATATTTTCATTTTTAGCTGTTCCCATTTCCTTGTTAATAATTAACTGGATAGCCAGGGCCCGGCGTACGGACTCTTCAGTCGGTGTCGTAATGGCTTCGTCATAAGCATTCGTGTGCAGAGAATTACAGTTATCATAGATCGCAAGCAGAGCCTGAAGCGTGGTGCGAATATCGTTAAACTGAATTTCCTGGGCATGCAGGGATCGTCCGCTGGTTTGGGTATGATATTTCAGTTTCTGGGATCGTTCATTCGCTCCATACCTGTGCTTCATGGCAACAGCCCATATACGGCGTGCTACACGGCCAATCACTGCATATTCAGGGTCAAGCCCATGACTGAAGAAGAACGACAGGTTATGAGCGAAATCATCGATATCGAGTCCGCGGGACAAATAGTACTCCACATAGGTAAAACCGTTTGCCAATGTAAAAGCAGCCTGGGTAACAGGGTTTGCCCCGGCTTCAGCAATGTGGTAGCCGGATATGGAAACCGAATAATAATTTCTGACCTCATTTTCCGTGAAGTATTCCTGAATATCCCCCATCATTTTCAAGGCAAATTCTGTGGAAAAGATGCACGTATTTTGAGCCTGGTCTTCTTTTAAAATATCCGCCTGAACAGTTCCCCGAATAACATTTAATGCCTTTGCCTTTATTTTTTCATACACCTCCTTCTCCACAAGCTTGTCGCCGCTGATTCCCAGCAGGCCCAGCCCGAAGCCGTCATGAGAGGAAACCAACTCTCCATGATATTCCGGGCGGGGGACCTCACCCTCTGACAAATGTCTTTCAAAATAGTTTTCAATTTTCATTTGGGCTTCTTCCCACTGGCCCTGTTCCCTCAGGTACCGTTCCACCTCCTGGTCAATTGCGGTATTCATAAACATCGCCAGGATCATAGGCGCCGGACCATTGATGGTCATCGAGACCGAGGTGGTCGGCGAAGTCAGTTCGAATCCCGAATAGAGCTTTTTCATATCATCCAGTGTACAGATGCTCACCCCTGAGTTTCCGACTTTACCATAGATATCAGGCCGGGGATCCGGGTCTTCCCCATAAAGAGTAACCGAATCGAACGCGGTGGAAAGCCGGGCAGCCGGCATTCCTTCACTCAAATAGTGAAATCGCCGGTTGGTCCGCTCCGGTGTTCCTTCACCGGCAAACATCCGGGTCGGGTCCTCCTCTTCACGCTTGAAAGGATAAACACCGGCAGTAAAAGGAAAATAGCCCGGCAGATTTTCTTTCAGGGCAAATTTAAGCTGCTCCCCTTTATGCGTTGATTTCGGCAAGGCCACCCGTGAGATCCTGGTTCCACTGATCGACTCACTGTATAGTTTATTATCAATAACCCTGTCTCGAATTTTAACAGGAAATACGTCCCCGTGATATTTTTCATACAATTCATCCCAATGGTCGAGAATATTCTTTGAAATCATATCCAGTTTGCCGAGCCAATGCGTTCGCATTTTTTCCAGAGAATCCTTCATATTTCCTTTCTTCTCCGGATCCCAATTTTCGAGCTGGGCGAGGGTCCCCTCAACCTGGTCCAGCCGGGTTGCAATTTCAGCCTGGTCTTCTGCCCATTGATGATAGTCATGGATCGTCTCCGAAATCTCGGACAAATACCGCTGGCGGCGCCCCGGAATAATCGCCTGTGATTGTAAATCCTCTGCAGGTTGGGAAGAGGTATAAAGGCAGGTCTGCCATTTTGTTCCATATCGATCATTAATTCGATCCACCAGTGCCTTGAAAAGCCGGTTTACTCCCTCGTCATTAAACTGGGCAGCAATCGTAGGATAAACAGGCATCTCTTCAGTTTTCAGGTGCCACTCGGAACGATTCCGTTTCATCTGCTTTCGAATATCCCTGAGTGCATCCAGGGATCCCTTCTTCTCAAATTTGTTCAAAACCACGAGTTCGGCGAGGTCGAGCATATTGATTTTTTCAAGCTGTGTTGCCGCACCGTATTCATGGGTCATTACATAAACCGGGAGTTCGGTAATATCCACTATATCCGTATCATTCTGGCCGATCCCACTTGTTTCCACGATCACAAGATCAAACCCTGCAGCTTTTAAAACGGCAATCGTACCTCTCACCGAATCACTGATCGCCTTGCTGGAAGAACGAGTAGCCATACTTCGCATAAAAACCCGGTCCGTGTCAATGCTGTTCATTCGAATGCGGTCACCCAGCAAAGCGCCACCGGTTCGCTTTTTCGATGGATCGATCGAGATCACTCCGATCTTCAACTCAGCAAATTCCCTGAGAAAGCGGCGGATCAGTTCATCGGTGAGCGAACTCTTTCCGGCTCCACCGGTCCCGGTAATTCCTACAACCGGCAGGGTCGATACCCTTTCTGTGGTTCCATTGTCCCCTGCAACATCCAGCACATCATTTCCCTTCCCATAAAGGTTTCCCTTCTCAAAACGGATCAACGAGTCATGACCGTTTTCCAAAGCTGTAATCGCCCTGGCCAGTACAACCGGGTCTTGCTGCTTTAATAATGCTCCGGTCAATTCAATGTTCAAATTTGTAACAGGGTCATAGTCACATGCTTCCATCATTTTATTGATCATCCCCTGGAGGCCCAGTTCGCTGCCGTCTTTAACGGAAAAAATATGGCTCACTCCGTATTTGTGAAGTTCGTTAATCTCATCCTCTACAATAACTCCTCCCCCTCCTCCGAAGACCTTAATGTGAGAGGCGCCTTTTTCACCCAACAAATCAATCATATACTTGAAATACTCAACGTGTCCTCCCTGGTAGGAACTGATAGCGATTCCCTGTACATCCTCCTGAATGGCACAATTCACGATCTCCCGGACCGAGCGGTTATGTCCCAAATGGATAACTTCCGCACCGGAACTCTGAAGAATTCTCCGAATGATGTTGATACTCGCATCGTGTCCGTCAAACAGGCTTGCGGCCGTTACAAATCGGACAGGATGTTGAGGCTTGTAAATTTCAGGACGGCTCTTTATTGAAGAATCTGATAACTTTTTCTCTTTCGCTGTTGCAGTACTTTCTGACATTTTCATTCATTCAATTAACCTGCGTGCATACTTTAATAGAGGGCTTTTGAAAACCAGGGGTTTTGTTCAATATCAAAGCCTGAGCGAATTCGGAACCGCAGTTTATTAGGCATAAATGAGGATTTCGAATTCGCGAAAATGCTGAGATTTGGCAAAACAACGCTCATTTTTTGAACACGCAGTGATTTTGCAAAGCCCCTCTAATTAACGTACGGAATTTAATCAGATTATTGAATTGAACAGAAGACAGATTCTTTACGCGGCCCCTGATTCAAGGTTTTCCTGTACAACCCGATTCTGAATATCATGCGGAACCGGGGCATAATGTGAAAATTTCCGGGTATAACTTGCACTCCCCTGGGTCATCGACTTTAATTTTGTAGCATATTGGTCCAATTCATCCAGCGGAACATGGGCATGAACCTTCTGGAGGGTTCCTTCCGCATCCATTCCCTGAATTTGTCCCCGGCGTGAATTCAGATCACTCATCACATCCCCCATATAAGCGGAAGGGACGTTTATTTCAACCTCATAGACCGGCTCCATCAACTGAGGCCCCGCCTTCAGGAAGCCGTCTTTGAATGCCAGCAATGCCGCAGTTTTGAAAGCGGCTTCGTTTGAATCGACCGAATGCATCGATCCGTCATAGACGGAAATTCGGACATCCCGGACCCGGCATCCGCTCACAGGCCCCCTCTCCATTTTTTCCATCACTCCCTTGAGAATCGCAGGCATAAAACGATTGTCAATCACACCCCCCACAATACAGTTCTGAAATATCAATTTACCGCCCCATGGCAACTCGTGTTCCTGTACGTCTCGTATCGACAGGTCATCCGGATTCGGTTTCCCTTCTTTCCACGGTTCAATAAGCATATATACTTCTCCAAACTGACCGGCACCCCCCGACTGTTTTTTATGTTTGTAATGAGCCCGAACGGATTTTGTGATCGTCTCACGATAGGGGATTTTGGGAGCAATATATTCAACCTCAAGATCAAACCGGTGAGTCAGTTGATAGAGTACCATTGCCAGATGCTCCTCCCCCTGGCCGTGGATGATTGTCTGCTTGAGTTCCTGGCTGTGTTCTACCAGGACCGTGGGATCTTCTTTTTGAATCTGATGCAGGGCCGAGCCAAGTTTATCTTCCTCTCCTTCTTTTTGAAGTTTCAGAGCTTTTCTCATCGTCGGTTCGGGATACTCTATGGGAGCGATTTGGGTATTGACTCCCTTTTCGGTCAGGGTATCCCCGATATGAACCTCTTTTAATTTAACGGCAACTGCAAGATCTCCGGCATGAACCCGGTTGACCTCCTCCCTTTTTGCTCCCTGACTCAGCGACAACGTACCGATTCTCTGGCTGTTCCCATCCCGTTTATTCTCCAGATCCATTCCTTGTGAAACAGATCCACTGCAGGATTTAAAAAATGTCAGATTCCCCACATGTGATTCTGATAATGTTTTAAAACAAAACAATACAGGATTTCCCTCTCTCTGTGTAGCGAGGTCCTCCCCATTCACATCCTGAACCGGATTCGCTTCCAGGGGTGAAGGTGTCACGTTCCCGATAAACCCCATTATTCGGCCTGTTCCCATATTTCTGGACGCACAACAGCAGAATATGGGAAAGATTTGGCGATTTAAGAGAGATTTTTGCAGGCCTTCCTTCATCTGGTATTCATCCAGTGTGCCATTCTCAAAATACAAATCCATCAGGGATTCATCATTCACGGCAACAGCTTCTACCAATTCATTGTGGAGCAGCTCAACCTGGGATTTGTGCGATTCGGGAATCGGAAGCTTGTCCGGCCTTCCACCCCCTTCCGGAAATTCATACATCGTCATTTTCAGTACGTCGATTATTGCATGAAAATCTCCCCCTTCACTAAACGGATACTGAACCACGACCCCTTCATGTCCGAACCGCTCCTTCGTCATATCCACACAAGTTTGAAAATCGGACTGCTCAAGATCCAGTTTATTCACTACAAAAAAGCTCGGGAGGTTCTTTTTTTCAGCCTGTTTCCACAGAAATTCAGTTCCCACCTCAACCCCCTGTTCTGCATTCAAAACAAAAACAGCCGAATCCGCTACCGCAATACTTCGCATCACTTCACCCAAAAAGTCCGGAGTACCCGGCGTATCCAGCACATTAATCTTGGTTCCCCTCCAATCCAGATTCATTAGAGATGAAAAAACAGATTTCTGTTTTTCCTTCTCCAGTTCGTCATAATCCGACACAGTATTTCTTTCCTCGATTGAGCCGCGCCGGCCGATGGTTCCTGATTCAAACAGCAGGGTCTCGGCAAGAGTTGTTTTCCCGGAAGCGGCGTGACCTGCCAACATGATATTTCGAATATTCGGAGATTCATATACTTTCATAGTCAAGACTCCATTTAGACGGATTTTAAAGGAAAGAAGGTTTTAACGACATCCCGATTTCAGGAAGAGGTTAAAACCTGCAGTATATCCGTAATTTATCAGCCTGAATGAATAATTCAACAGAAAATAATAAACCGGAAAAATTTAATCCTGACGGACGGGGCAAAGTCTCCCGTCAAATAAGACATGGCATGTCTGATTTGGATTCGGACCCATCCTTGCTGAATATTTGTAAAGTATTCCGGAATCAGTTGAAAAAGAAATAGATTCCGGAAAAACAGGTTGCAGGTCACCCATATAAAACCCAATTTGCGGGGAATCCGGCTCACAAACCAACTACGTACCGAACCATGTTTTTTGTATTCGATGTAGAAACAATTCCTGATTTTGAGTTTATACGAACGGTCCTCTCTCCGAACGGGGATGAAACCGGCAGTGATGACGACCTTTTGGTCCTTGCAGGTGAACAGATTGCCAACAACAGATCCGGTTTTTTACCCCCGATGTATCACAGAATGGTCTCCTGGGTCGGGCTTTGGATTGAAAACAACGGCAAGCCCCGTCAGAAAACGGGATGGAGCGGGGAAGATGAAAAAGAAGGGTTAAGTCAACTTTTCGACACGCTTCTTACCTATAAGGATTTCGGGCTCATCCATCATAATGGGCGTGGATTTGATCTGCCGCTGCTTACATATCGGGCGTTAAGGCATGGAATGCAGATGCCTCTTCGTCTCCATCACCATGATATCCGGTATCGTTTCAGTAATGTCAATGTGGATCTGATGGATGAATTCAGCAACTACGGAGCCAGTTCGTACCCGAAACTCAAACACCTCGGATATTTAATTGATATTCCCTTCAAGCAAACAGGAGAAGGCAATGAGGTTCTGGCAATGTACCGGGAGGGAAAGCTCGAACAGATTGAACACTATTGTTATGAAGATGTCATTGCTACTTACATTGTATGGATCCATATGAAATACACAGTGGGAGACATCCCCATGGAGATTTTTGACAACCTGAAAGACCGGGCACTATCGAAGCTTAAAGAGATCCAGGAGAAGGAGTTTTAAATTAGAAATGGACTAAGCAGACTTTGATTTTCCCTCTTTAATCAACCTGATACAACCCTTTAAACCGGCACTTGGCTTCGGTTTTGACTTCTTGATTTCTTGCATAAGGGATGGGGTTCAAAAACCCATCATACGGCCTGGCTAAATTTAAAGTGCGAACAATCACGCATTACGCCGGCTGGCTGACTTCAACCTTAATTATTCAAATTCTCCGAACAGGGAACCCTCTGCACACTGCCTCTTCACGATGGTTCATTGTAATCAGGCAAAGACTTTCTCCGGCTCATTTCGTAATTTCAACAGATATAGTTTTTCCTAAAAGCATTCAATTTTAGAGCATCTCCCTTATGCCCACGTTTGACCTGAAAAAAGACAACCTTCATGACAATCACTCAGGAAATCCCGACTTTTTAAAAGATCTCAATCCCCCTCAACAGGAGGCCGTGACTCATACGAATGGGCCCTTGCTTATTGTAGCGGGCGCCGGAAGTGGTAAAACCAGAGTTCTAACCTACAGGGTTGCCTATTTGCTGCACCAACAAAAAGCTCTTCCCAAAAATATTCTCTCCCTTACCTTTACAAACAAAGCTGCCCGGGAAATGCAGCAACGTATTGTCCATCTGATCGGAGAAAAGGCAAACGGGCTCTGGATGGGTACCTTTCACTCTATCTTTTCAAAGATTTTACGTTTTGAGGCTGAAAAAATCGGTTTCAATCGTAATTTCAGTATTTATGATACGGGGGATTCAGAAGCAACCATCAAATTAATTCTCGGTGAAATCAACCAGGATCCCCGGGAAGTACGTCCCCGTACTATTCATCGCAAAATAAGCGATGCGAAAAATCAGTTGATATCACCGGATCAGTATCGTGAAAAATTTGTATTGAGTACGCTTGACGAAATTACGGCAGATGTTTATGAAGTGTATCAGAACAGATTGAAGCAGGCAAATTCCATGGATTTTGATGATCTGCTGATTCGTCCGATTGAACTTTTTGAAGAACACCCGGACGTATTGGAAACCTACCAGCATAAATTCAGATATATTCTGATTGACGAGTATCAGGACACTAATTATGCTCAGTACAAAGTCACAAAAATGCTTGCCTCTGCTCATGAAAATATCTGTGTAGTCGGCGATGATGCCCAGAGCATCTATTCATTTCGGGGTGCCGATATCAGCAATATTCTCAATTTTAAGGAAGATTATAATGATGCGGTTCAGATCCCGCTGGAACAAAATTACCGCTCTACTAAATATATCCTTCAGTGTGCCGACTCCATTATTAAAAACAATGACAAGCAACTGGAAAAAACACTTTGGACAGAAAACGACGAAGGAGAAATCGTCACACTTCTTGAAAATTATGATGAACGGGACGAAGCCAACAGAATTGTACGTCATATTCAAAATCTGAATCTGCAAAAAGGCTACGATTACAGCAGCTTTGCCATCCTCTATCGAACCAATTACCAGAGCCGGGTTTTTGAAGAAGCCTTCAGACGAAAGAATATTCCCTATCAGCTTGTCGGAGGACTCTCATTTTATCAAAGAAAGGAAATCAAGGATGTACTGGCTTATTTGACCCTGCTGGTGAACCCGGAGGACGAACAGAGCTTGTTGCGAATTATCAACGAACCTTCACGGGGAATCGGCCAGAAAACCCTGAATGACCTCCTTAAGATCGCACGATCTGAAAAACGCTCCGTTTGGAGTATCATCTCCTCGAACCAGAAGATTCAAAATACCAGTGTCTACAAGCCGGCCAGAATTCAAATCGGCAAGTTTGTTGAAATGATCCGTTCCCTGCGCAATGAACTTGAAAAAGGAGCCTCTATCCTGGAGGTTACACAAAAAATGCTGGAGGAAAGCGGCTATGTCAAAGAACTTATTGAAGAGGGTTCAGGTCAATCTTTGTCAAGACGTGATAATATAGTGGAACTGCAAAACGCGATCTCCTGGTACGAAAAATCCAACAAGAACCCATCACTATCTTCATTTTTACAGGAAATTACCCTGATCACGGATACGGACAGTTACGATGAAGATAAACCGGCCGTGACCCTTATGACCGTTCATGGTTCAAAAGGTCTTGAATTTCCGGTGGTTTTTATCGTCGGCCTGGAAGAAGATCTTTTTCCGATCGGGGGACGCAACGGCGAAGAATCCGATATAGAAGAAGAACGAAGGCTTTTTTACGTGGCAATTACCCGTGCCGAAAAGGAGTTGTTTTTCAGCCATTGCAAAGTCCGTTTCAAATTCGGAGAAGAAACCCGCCAGAGAAGATCACGGTTCCTGAATGAGGTAGATCCGGGGATCGTTCGTACTGAAACCGGTGCCACAATTCATCAAACGAAAGCAGATTCCCGAAGCGATCATGAACAGCATCCTCCCCATTCAACGCGGATCGAATATGACTGGAAAAAACCGAAATCCTCACCCAAATCCACCGGCCAGAGAATTGAATACGACGGTGAGGGCGACCCCTTCCAGGCAGGTGTCCGGGTCGTTCATAATAAATTCGGAACCGGCAAGATCCTCAGCAGAACAGGGGCCGGCCATGACAGCCGGGTCGTGGTATTTTTCAAGTCTCGCGGACAAAAAACATTAATGTTGCGTGCTGCCAACTTAAAAGTCGTAGATTGAACCGGAAGTAACTCATAAACGAATTGTTACCTTCTTCATATTCATAACTATGTGCCCTGATTCTCTTTACCGCGCCCTGTTCCCGGCGAGAAGGCCTTCCTTCCTGTTCATCCTTCTATTGATTTCCGCACTGTTTATTCATACGGGTGAAGCCCATGCTCAGATGAACCACTCCCCTGTAAATATGGCACTTGGCGGAGGTGGAGCAGCTTATACAACGGGCTATGAGTCTCTCTTTATCAACCCGGCAAACCTCTATATCCGGGAGAAGGATTATAAAATTCAGATAGCCTCTGCCATGTTTGGAACGCGTTTCTCATCCCCGCTTCGATATAATGGAAATGGGAATTACCTGGATGGATATTTCGATCAGACCGATTTCTTTGATCCGTCAGATTCGGTTCCCTTGAATGAGCAGGAGCGTGAATCGTTTATCGCTCATAATTATCAAGACCACTTTACACGCTCCCAACATATATCCAGTGGAGAACTTCACCTTTTCGGAGCACACTGGGCAGGAACAAAACGGAGTTACGCACTTTCCCTGCGTTCCCGCTATTCCAATCGATATGATGTGGGCAGAAACTATTATGACCCTTTACCCGTCCGGGCAGGAAATCATGATGAATACGACCGTACTTTGAATCATCAATTTCAGTCATTTTATGAACTTTCGTTCGGATATGCAGAGTCCTTCACATTTTTAAACGGCCTCTTTCCACAATTAAGTCAATTCATTATCGGTGTGGCTCCCAAACTGATCGCTTCCGGAGCATATTTTGATGCGGAGTACACAAACAAGAGCCTTCGAAAGGATGAACAATTGAACTACCAAAATACGAGAGAATTTCAACTGCAGGGTTCGGGACCCTTTTCCGAAATAGCCCGGCAGTTCAGATTGAATCCCGATCCGGGGCCGGGAGCCACTTCCACATACAGCCGGAACGACCTGTTTTCAATAACCGGCTACGGCCTGGGAATCGATGTGGGGCTGACCTACCTTATTACTCTCGGAGATGATTTGTCAGTGGTTCAGGATCATGAAACCGCAACACGGAAATCGCTGCGGGTCAGTCTTTCAGTTACAGATATTGGGTTTGTGACCTATAAGGACGACCCCGTTGTCTACTCATTCGACAAAACCCGGGAAGAAGATGAATTTCCGGATGAATCCCTCTCGGACAGGATTTTTGCCGGCCGGCCCGGTGAACACTTTTTCTTCCTGAATCAAAATCAAAAACATCCGATTCTTGAGACTGAAGAGTTTAATGATGAAAATTTCTCAGTCTTACTCCCGACCGCTCTTCACGCCGGTGTCCTATTTCAGATCAACAGAATTAAATTTACCGGTGATTTTAGTCTCGGATTTACCAATAATGCTTTTAATACGACACGATTTATTACATATATGGGTGCGGAAATACGAATCCTGCCTTATTTACCCATACGGGCCGGAACCCGTATTGGACATCAATTACCTGGATATTACAGTTTTGGAGGGGGGTTTGAATCTCATTATTTCGATATTAATCTCGCCTTTCAACTTCGCAGTAAATCTTCAGGGCCGACAAATGAATTGTCCGGATTGTCTGTTGCCGCAATTAAGTTCTATATTCCCTGAAGAGGCAGGGGATTCAAAAGTGAAAAGTGAGGAAGCGTCTGACCAACTGACAGGCACACATACTGTGAATGTTAATTTGCCAGAATCATTCCAAATATCCTGACGTTATGGTAGGAGGCACCGCCATGGCTTCTGATTTGCAGCCTTAGTAAAAAAAATCGAAAAATATCTCATGTTTGACACACGATTTAAGATTCACACGACATTTGAAGACCAAAACGAAGGATTTGATGACTTTGAACAGGCTATTCCCCTGATGTCAGAAGAGGAAGAGCGTGAGCTGACCGAATCCGAAATCCCCGAGAATCTCCCTATTCTTCCTTTGAAAAATACGGTCCTTTTTCCGGGTGTAGTCGTCCCGATTACCGTGGGTCGCGATCGTTCACTGGCTTTGGTAAAGGAAGCCTACGAAAGCAACAAAACAATCGGGGTCGTAACTCAGAAAGACGAGTCGGTCGAAGATCCTGATGAAAATGACCTCTACAAAGTGGGAACCGTTGCCAAAATTTTGAAATTGATCAAGATGCCGGACGGCAGCAAGAGTGTGGTAATCCAGGGTAAAACCATATTCAATATCACAGAATTTACACAGGAAGAACCTTTTTTCCGGGCAGATGTTGAAGGGTATCCCCAGGAAATGGACATCCAGGGAATAGAGCTGGACGCTTCCATGCGTTCGATTAAGGAAACCGCCAGCAAGATTGTTAATCTTTCGCCCAACATCCCTTCAGAGGCATCCATTGCGATCAACAACATCTCCAGTCCGACGTTTCTGTTGAATTTTATTTCCTCTAACCTTCAGATCAGTATTTCGGATAAACAGTCACTACTGGAGATCCAGAAATTTTCCGAACGGCTGGACAAGGTGATGGAATTCCTGAACAAGGAGTTGCAGGTACTCAATCTGAGTGAAGAGATCCGTACCAAGGTCAAATCCGATATCGATGACCAACAGAGAGATTTCTACCTGCGTCAACAGATGAAAGCCATTCAGGAAGCCCTTGGTGAGGATAGTGAACAGCAGGATGTGGAAAAACTCCGCAAACGGATGAAGGAGAAAAAAGGTATGACTGAAGATGCCAGGGAAACGCTTGACAAGGAGCTTCAGCGTCTTGAAATGACTCCGAATTCTTCCCCGAACTACGGAATTATCCATAGTTATATCGAATGGATTCTCGATCTTCCGTGGGGCGAGTTCTCGAAAGACAAACTGGACTTGAAACGTGCGCGTAAGGTTCTTGATGAGGATCATTACGGCCTTGAAAAAGTCAAGAAACGGATTATTGAATACCTTGCCGTATTGAAACTGAAAGAGGATATGAAAGCACCGATTCTCTGCTTCTACGGTCCGCCCGGAGTCGGTAAAACTTCCCTCGGCAAATCCATTGCCCGCGCTCTCAACCGGGAATTCGAACGATTCAGCCTGGGGGGAATTCATGACGAAGCTGAAATCAGGGGGCACCGGCGTACTTATATAGGAGCTCTTCCCGGCCGGATACTCCGTTCCATGAAAAAAGCCGGAAAAGGCAATCCTGTCATGATGCTGGATGAAGTTGACAAGGTTGGCTCCGATTTCAGGGGAGATCCGACTTCTGCTCTTCTGGAAGTACTGGATCCCGAGCAAAATGATTCATTTATGGATAATTACCTGGAATTGGAATATGACCTTTCCAAGGTACTTTTCATCGCAACGGCAAATTCACTGGATACGATCCCCGCTCCATTGAAAGACCGCATGGAGGTGATCAGTATCAGTGGCTATACTCTCCAGGAAAAAGTTCAGATTGCGAAAAAATATTTGATTCCCAAACAGATTACGGAAAACGGCCTGAAGAAAAAACAAATCAAAATTTCCAAGGCGGCAATCGAACGAGTCATCGAAGAATACACCCGGGAATCCGGTGTTCGAAATCTTGAGCGTCAAATCGGAGCTCTTTGCCGAAATGTGGCTTCACAAATTGCCTCGGGCGACATTGACAGTCTGAGTATCGGTAAAAATAATGTGCCGGAAATTCTTGGAAAAAGAAAATTCTTCTCTGAAGTTGCAGAACGTACCCGTGTGCCGGGTGTGGCTACCGGCCTCGCCTGGACTCCATATGGCGGAGATATACTCTTCATTGAGGCGAGTGTTTCAAAAGGTAACGGGAAACTGCACATCACCGGTCAACTTGGAGATGTGATGAAAGAATCTGCCATGCTGGCACTTTCCTATTTGCGGGCACACTCGGATGAACTGAATATCCCAGAGGATGCATTTAAGTACTGGGACCTCCATATTCACGTACCCCAGGGAGCCGTACCCAAAGATGGCCCCTCTGCAGGGGTCTCTTTATTTTCTGCGATATCTTCCATCTTTACACAACGCAAGGTGAGAGGGACTCTGGCAATGACCGGAGAGATTACTTTGCGTGGCTTGATCTTGCCGGTCGGTGGAATCAAGGAAAAAGTTCTGGCTGCTAAACGGGCCGGGATTAAAAAAGTCCTTCTTCCAAAAAAGAATGAAAAAGATATCGAAGAAATCGAAACCGACGTGATCGGGGATCTGGAAATCGAATATCTTGAACGGATGGAACCCATTTTGGATATCGTTCTTGAAGAAGAAGCGGGACAGGATCCTGACAAGTTTTTTGCAGTTCCCGAATCACATAAAGACCGCGTTAATAACACGAACTCGAGAAAAGATTCGACTGAAGATATCGTGGCAATGGAATAAGACAATTGAATTGAGGGGGGATTCCCTCGATTAGTATCTTATTTTATCTTCCCCTTATGTCTAAGCAAGGAACTGTCATACAATCCACCGGCAAATGGTACAAAGTCTCGGTCGATGGAGAAATTATCGAGTGCCGGCTCCCGGGGAAATTCCGCCTCAATCAGGAAGAGGTAACCAATCCTATTGCAGTCGGCGATCACGTAGACGTGGAAAAACAGGATGACCACACCGGTTCGATCGTAAAAATTCACGAGCGTACGAACTATATTCCGCGTCAGGCTACCCATGGGAGAAGAGGAGATCAGATTCTTGCTTCCAACATCGACCTGGCATGGTCTGTCGTTTCTGTTCGAAAGCCTCGCTTCAAAACGGGATTTATTGACCGGTTTCTGGTAACCTGTGAAGCCTATGAAGTTCCCGCAGGAATTCTTGTGAATAAAACGGATCTGGCAAATAAAACCGATCTGAAATTTCTGGAGGACCTCGAACACCTCTATTCGAAACTGGGATACCATTTCCTGAAAACGTCCATTTATGACCCTCAATCTCTCGAACAGTTACAAGAAAAGATCCATCGAAAAATTTCAGTTTTTATCGGTCCGTCAGGTGTAGGTAAAACCAGTATTCTGAACGCCCTTGAACCGGATCTAAAGCTCTCAACAAGTAAAATCTCCGATTTTTCCGGTAAAGGCACTCACACGACTACATTTGCCCGACTCGTCCCGATACAAGGAGATGGATTCATCGTGGATACACCCGGTATCCGGGAACTCGGACTGGTAGACATCGACCCGTCAGAGCTTTCATTATACTACCCGGAAATGCTGGAACCCCGAAAGTCCTGCAAGTTTTATGATTGTACTCACAGCCATGAACCCGACTGTGGAGTCGTCCGGGCATTTGAAAACGGAGAGATCCACCCGGAACGGTATAACTCTTACCTGAATATTCTCGAATCCCTTGAACAGTGAGTTTTAGTGTATCATCCGCGGGCGGGCGGAAGGGGGGCCCCGCCAAACCGGCGAACACACCCCTCGCTTGTCCGGTTCCACCTAACGGTGGCTCCGAACTGCGCTTTCCCCTCTCGAGAGG
>JBBDNC010000046.1:0-32077 GCA_040877875.1 Balneolaceae bacterium
CTGTGTGCTGCGTTGTCCCGGAAATGGTCTGCTCAACGTACTTAGGTACGTTTCCGCCCCCCATTTTCGGGACGCCTTGCCCACAGCCAAATTTCTTGGTGAATAATCCAGGTTAGAATGACTTTAACGATAAAATATTTCGGTCTGATTGCTGAAAAGATTGGCAAAAGAGAAGAAGTAATAAGCCTGGATGATGAAGATTTTGATGTAGAAGCTTTAAAGAAATTTTGTTTCTCGAAATATAAACTTCAAGATTTGCAGGCAGTCCAGGTTGCCGTCAATCAATCCATTCAAAGATCCGGTCCGTTAAAGAATGGAGATGAAGTAGCTTTTTTACCCCCGTACGCCGGAGGATAACTTGTCCGGGAAAGAGCTTTTTTTAAAAACCCAACTGAATGATCCATTATGCCTAAGAAATTTTTTGTTCAGGGAGCTATTCCGCCCGAAAAAATTTCGGGGTCGATTGCAAAGCATCAATCCAAAACGAATATTGGGGGGCATAGTATTTTTCTCGGACAAGTTCGGGCCGATGAAACAGATGGTAAAACTGTAGCCGCGATTGAGTACACTGCTTATGAAGAAATGGCTGAAAAAGAGGTTGATAAAATCCGCGAAGAAGCGATCACAAAGTATGACCTGGCCTGCGCTTACATTTATCACAGTCTTGGGAACATTCGATCCGGTGAATTATGCTTTTTTGTATTTACGTCCTCGGCTCACCGAAAAGCGGCCAGGGAAGCCAATCGGTTTCTTGTGGATGAAATCAAAGAAAGAGTACCCATTTTCGGTAAAGAAATTTTTGAAGACGAAACCCATCAGTGGAAGGTGAATAAGTAGATGGTTGACATTACGCACAAAACAAATACGTTACGTGTTGCTACCGCGCAGGCAATCGTAAAAACAAGCAGTAAAAAAACGATTGAACGGATTGAAAAAGATCAGGTTCCAAAAGGTAATGTGTTTGAAATGGCAAAAGCGGCCGGTTTACTCGGAGTGAAAAAAACTCCCGATCTGCTTCCCGATTGTCACCCATTACCCATTGAATACACAGATATTGAATACGAAATTCAGGGACTGGACATCATCATCAACATAACGGTTAAAACCATTTATAAAACAGGGGTTGAGGTTGAAGCGATGCATGGTGCCAGTGTTGTCGCACTCACGATGTACGACATGCTAAAACCTGTTGATAAAGGTGTGGAAATAAGTGCCATCAAACTTCTGGAAAAAACCGGTGGGAAGTCTTCCTTCAAAACCAAAGCCGAAGGGTTGACGGCATTGGTTGTAGTCTGTTCCGATTCGGTTTCAAAAGGAGAAAAAGAAGACCGGTCCGGAAAAGCGATCGTATCTAAAATGGAATCGTTCGGGATTGAAACGAATTATAAGATTATTCCGGATGAAGGCTCAAAAATTGAAAAACTGGTGAAAGAATCGGAAAATGATTTGCTTATTTTTACCGGTGGAACAGGTGTAGGGCCACGGGATGTCACACCTGATACGATCAGGCCCTTGCTGGACACGACACTTTCAGGCGTTGAGGAACAAATGCGACGATACGGCCAGGAGCGAACACCGTATGCGATGTTATCCAGGTCAGTGGCAGGCATAAAAGGCAACAGAATCATCTTGGGATTGCCGGGTTCTTCAAAGGGAGCTACAGAATGTATCGATGCTGTATTTCCGCATCTTCTACACGTATTTGAAGTTTTAAAAGGGAAAAGACACGATGAATATGACTCCAAAAATCATTGACGGCTTTGGGCGAGAGCACACCTATCTGAGGATCTCCATTACAGACCGGTGCAACCTCCGCTGTTTTTATTGTATGCCGGAAGAAGGCATTGAGCTGACAGACAAACCCAATATTATGACGTTGGAGGAAATTGTTGGCATTGCTCAAAGATTTGTCAAACTGGGAGTAGATACCATCCGGCTTACCGGCGGAGAACCTTTGGTGAGAAAGAACGCTGAATACTTGTTCCGGGAGCTGGCCAGGCTTGGAGTAACACTCAAACTCACCACGAACGGGATTATCCTCGATAAATACTTTGATATTTTCCGGGAGATCGGGCTGCGCAAAATCAATATCAGCTTTGATACGCTTGAAAAGTCGAAATCTGTTTTTATCACCAAACGGGACTATTTCGACCGCATTATGCGAAACCTGCACAAAGCCATTGATTATGATTTTAATATCAAACTGAATATTGTGCTGATCAAAGGGGTCAACGATATGGAAATCCATAATTTTGTTCAACTCACCAAAGAACAGCAAATGGGTGTGAAGTTTATTGAGTTTATGCCCTTTAAAGGGAACAAATGGGATTGGGACAAGGGTGTCAGCAGGGAAGAAATTCTGGATGTGGTGCAATCCAAATTCGGTGAGGTTGAGAAACTCAAAGATCCACTGCACAGCACGTCCGAAAACTTTAAAGTACCCGGGTTTAAAGGAAGTTTTGGAATCGTGAGCACCATCACCAATCCATTCTGTGCCGGGTGCAATAGGATCAGACTGACTGCGGACGGCAAAATGAAAAACTGCCTGTTTGCAAATGCCGAGACGGACCTGTTGACTCCCTTCAGAAATGGTGAATCGATTGAGGAGATCATTATGAGCTCCATTAAAGAGAAAAAATTCTCCCGGGATGGGATGGACGCAGAGATGGAGAAAGAGCACTACGAACAGAATCGTTCTATGATTGAAATTGGCGGGTAATGATTTCAGTTGAACAGGCTTTAGATATTATTCATGAGCAGAAGATTGAAACTTCTTCTAAAAAAGTTGCCCTCGAAGAATCGCACGGGTTTTATCTCGCTCGGGAAATTAAGTCTCCTTTTGACCTCCCCTCCTTCGATAATTCCGCAATGGATGGCTACGCCGTTTCAGGAGTATCGGATACCTATCAAATCGTGGGTGAAATTCCAGCCGG
This sequence comes from Balneolaceae bacterium, assembly GCA_040877875.1. Taxonomy (GTDB): domain Bacteria; phylum Bacteroidota; class Rhodothermia; order Balneolales; family Balneolaceae; genus JBBDNC01. The sequence continues at coordinate 2,934 of JBBDNC010000046.1, forward strand.
AATCACGACTGACTATTCCCTTCAGCCCGGAGAAGCCATGCGAATTTTTACCGGCGCCAGGGTGCCGCAGAACACATCGGCTGTAGTCATGCAGGAAAAAACAAGGACGGATCAATCCACATTATTCGTGGATGAGGCAGTTAGCAAAGGCCGGCACATACGCCGAAAGGGGAATCAATTAGAGTCGGGCCAGAGGGTATTCTCTCCCGGCCATTTTTTATCACCGGCTACGATCGGGTTGGTCGGTTCGTTGGGAATAGACCGGGTGAAAGTGTTCAAAAAACCCAAGATTCGAATCCTCAGCACGGGAGATGAGCTAGTCCCTCCCGGAAGCGAAAAATCGAAAGGACAAATCTATGAATCGAATAGTTACGCCCTGAACGCCGCCCTTAAAAATTTTGGCTTTGATTGCCGGGAAAAAACTCACATCAAAGACGACTTTTCAGCAATCAAAGCGGGTATCGCCGATTTCCTGGATCGCTCCGATGTACTGCTGCTTTCAGGTGGAATATCAGTCGGAGACTATGATTTCGTAAAGCAGGCATTAGAAGAAAATGGAATTACTGAACTGTTCTACAAAGTGTTCCAAAAACCGGGCAAGCCCCTTTTCTTTGGAAGGAAGGAAAACAAGTTCGTCTTTGCCCTTCCGGGGAATCCCGCCTCTTCACTCACCTGTTTTTACATCTATGTTCTCCCGTTCCTTCAAAAGTTTAGCGGAGCAATTGAAACCGGGTTAAAGAGAGTTTTAATCCCTGTAAATCACGACTTTGAATATAGATCAGACCGCCCTGTTTTTCTGAAAGCAAAGGTCAAAGATCAGACTGTATCCATTTTAAACCGACAAAGTTCATCTATGATCCACTCGATGGCCACGGGAAATGCCCTTGTCTTTCTCAATGGGCCAACAACTTTAAATAAAGGCGCGTTGGTCGAGTCCATATTGATTGAGTAGAAAACCTAAATGAATATAGAATACCTTCCCTTCATTTTTTTCCTGATTGCCCTTTTTTACAGCTCGGTCGGCTTTGGCGGTGGGTCCAGTTACCTGGCAATTTTGAGTTTATTCTTTACTGATTTTTATGAGATTCGATCCACTGCGCTCGTTCTGAATATTTGTGTAGTTACCATTGGGACCTTCATTTTTATAAGAAAACGTGTATTCAACCTGAAACAGTTCTGGCCCTTTCTGGCATTAAGTATCCCGATGGCTTATTTCGGCGCACAACTTCGGCTTACCCAGCAGGGGTTTTTTCTGATTTTAGGCTTTGCACTCATGCTGGCAGGCTGTTTTATGATCCTGAAGTTTGTGAAATATAACCTTCAGTCGAAAAATTTCAGCCTCTCTAAAAAACTATCTCTTGGCGGAAGCGTCGGGTTGCTCGCCGGTATCTCAGGAATTGGTGGCGGGATTTATCTGTCTCCGCTTTTGAATCTAATGGACTGGAAAAATCCGCGAACCATCGCCTCTTTAGCTTCCGTTTTTATCCTTGTGAATTCTATTTCCGGGCTCATTGGCCTGAATATTGCGGGAACATTTCAAGTCAACCAGAATCTTATTTTTCAATTGATTATTGCGGTGGTTCTGGGAGGAAGTATCGGATCCTACCTGTCCAACGAGAAATTTAACGTGCGAATTATTGGAGTATTAACCGCTATTCTTGTAATGTATGTGGGTGTACGATTAGTTCTTCTGCACGGGTTTGGCATCAGAATTTAAAAACTACCTGCGAAACAGCCCGTTGCCTCGGTCCTACTCAAATGAGTGATTTCTGCATAAGTAGAGGCTTCTTCAGCAAAGCCCGAAAATAGAATGCCTGATTTGGAACCCTTGCGGGAACTTATCAGATCGCATTTTTAATATTTTCAAGGGAATGATAAGATTCCTGGTGAATAATGCAGGCTAAAAACCTTAATTTGAACCCGCCGACGAATTTTCAATAACCGATCTCTTATTCAGATACAATTTGAAATTTTCTTCCGACCGTCCAACACATAAAGTATTCAGAGATGTAAACGGATTTCTCACACGGGAAGGGTTTACCATCACGGAGACCGATGCGGATCGTCCGTGGGGGGGATATTTTGTCATTGCAGAACGTGAAGCCATGCAATTTATCGAGCGTTTTTTCCCGCAGACTCCTCCGGATGAATTTACGGGCTTTCCCAAATTAAGCCCTAAAATTCTTCTTGTTGCCCCGCAAAAGCGGCTCTCCTGGCAGTATCATCATCGTAGGGCGGAAATCTGGAGTCTCATTGCCGGGAAAGCAGGAGTGATGGTCAGTGAAACGGATCGACAGACGGAGTTGCAGGAATTGAAAGAAGGGCAGAAAATCGAACTAAAACAGGGTCAGCGCCATCGCCTTGTGGGGCTGGACGAGTGGGGAGTCGTTGCAGAAATCTGGAAGCATTCGAATCCTGACGATCCTTCTGACGAAGAGGATATTGTCCGGGTTCAGGACGATTTCGGGCGGGAAAACAGTTGAACAGTGAGTCATTAAAATAGCCTTTAGCCTTTGCAAATATTTGGGATACAGCAACGGGTTCTGAGACAACTGTCAAGTTTAGTTCCTTAAACTTTCAGATAATTCAATAAACACATCCCGGATGTGTTTATTAATTCTTCTCCTTTCTTTGATCCCTGCACCCATACTGTCCTGTCAACCAGCGGCCTGTACTCGGTTACACGGAATCCCGCTATTGTCAATTCGTCGAGGAGGGGGAAATCGTATCCCCAAAGAAGACGGCATTCATAAATAGTTTTTGGGTGCCGAACCAGAATGCGCGGAAGTTCGGATTATCGATCATGGAGATAACCCTCCCGCTGCCGCGCCGGCTCACAATTACCGAAGCCGACCCCTGAACCCTTTCCAGGTTCTCATCGGAGATGTATCCGGCAGCCAACGGATTCTCCGATGAATAATAAACCGGCGTTGCAAATGGATTTTGAGCTTTTTTCATAAAGATTGTACTGTTCCTGAACAAAGGAATATTCTCATCCTTATAGCCGTACCCAAGGGGATGCGTCAGGTCCAGCCTGCCATTGAATATAGAGCCTCCAATCCCGCGTGCTCCCTGGTAATCACTGATATCAACATACCGCCTTGGCCCCTCTAATTGTCCCTCCGGTTCAATAAACTCCAAATTTGTCAGCCCTTCCCTGTTTGCCCAGCGCACGGCTTCCCGAATGGCAATCAAGGTTCCTCCGCCGTCCGTCCACTCTTTGATCTTTTTTATTTCCCGGTTTGTGAGCGCGTTGTAATTACCGGACACCAACACCAGAACATTATAACGGTCAAGGTCTGCAACAGACAAGTTTTTATGATCCATCACGGTTGCCGGGATGCTGAACCGCCGGTCAAACAAGTGCCAGGCTTCTCCAGCTTCATATCCATTCATTCCCTCACCGCCAAGAATAGCAACCGAAGGTTTTTCCAGAACCTGGAAACTCGGGCTTCCCAAATCGATTCCGCGGGAGGTCATGCCCCGGTCGAGCGAGTAAACCGTAATACCGTCATTCGCAGCAATTCGATTCATGATTCGAAAAAGGTTCTCATCGGTCACTGCCTCATCTTGAATACCAATAGGAACCTGGATTGTGCCAAAATCAAAATCTTTTATTCCGGAAGTCGTAATAGCCTGAAAAGGTTTTGAGGCGACGGTTGTTCGAACCCCTTCTTTTTGGAGTCGATAGAGTGCCCGCGGCGCATAATATTCATTCCATTCAAACAGATACGAATAGTTACTTCTCCCTCCCACTACTTCACCCCCGGGGACCTGCAGATCATCTGCCAAATCCCCCAAAAGATTTGAGCTGAATTCCCCGGCTTCAAGTTCGGCAAAGGGTAAATTCATAGCATAAGGCAGGGTCCAGGCCGATACATCATAGAACAAGCTGTCATTAAAAGCGGTTCGACGCTCGAACATTGCCGTAATCAGTTTGTGCTGAAGCTGTTCGGCAGGAATGACAAACGCCTTTCCCTCTTGAAACTCCGTGCCTCCGGCTTCAAGATCTCTTGTCAGCTCATAAATCTCTATGCTATGGGGAATCAGCATTTCAGCAAGATGCCACGTTCGGCCGAGATCGTCCGCCTCTCCGACAACATATCCCTTGACCCGGGAGCTTCGGGCCTCCTGAACCGCTTCACGAAAAAACCCGCGCATATGTTCCTGCAACTCTTCCTTGAGTTCGAGAGACGCTTTCAGGGTTGAAAGAGACGTCGTGACCTGGTTTAAAATCGTATATGCAAACGTTTTGATCCCATAATCATTTTCCCGGGCATGTCCCCGGGAACTGGCCTGCTCAAATAAGATCCCCACAGCTCCCTGAATATCAGGGTACGTTGACCCTTTGCCATAGTAAAAGTCATCATAGGATTCTCCCGTATAATATAATTCCCGTATCTCATCCAGTGCATCCGCGTGATACTCGGCTATTGCCTGCGTCAGGTTCTGATTCTGCTCCGGCGTCAGCGGATGGGTTCGTTCCGGGACCCCCGGCTGAAAGAAATAGGTAGAGTTGGATCCCATTTCGTGAAAATCAGCCAGCACATTCGGTTTCCATTCATGAAACTTTTGAATACGTCCACGGCTGGACGGATGTTGTACCGGCAGCCAGTCCCGGTTCAGGTCAAACCAATAATGATTGGTCCGGCCCCCCGGCCAGACTTCATTAAACTCCCGGGCATTGGGGTCGGTTACCGTCGTATTGCTTTTATGAACATTCACCCAGGTTGCAAACCGATTCAATCCGTCCGGATTCAGGCTCGGGTCAATCAGGATCACCGAATTTTCAAGCAAACTCAATACCTCCTGACTCTGGGCTGCAGCCAGGTGATAGGCCACGACCATCGAGGCATTCGAACCGCTCGGTTCATTTCCATGTACGCTGTAGCCGAGATTCACGATCACCGGCAATTCAGACAAGTCGAGGTTTCCGGATCTTTCCGGGTTCCTCAATGCAGCCTGATTCTCCTTGATGCTTGCAATATCGGCTTGATTCTCCGGTGAAGTAATCGTCAGAAGAATAAGGGGACGGCCCTCGTATGTCGAAGCATATTCTTCGATCGTAACGCGTGCGGAGGCGTTTGCCAGAGCCCTCATATAATAAACCAGCTTATCGTGTGTTACATGCCATTCACCGACCTCATGGCCGATTACGTCAGCCGGTTGGGGCACGGAAGGATCATAGGTTTCTCCGTCAGGCAGGTAATCTCCAAGAGTGGCCTGTGCAAGGGCGCAGGGTGCGGAAATCGCCAGGGTTAAAAAAAGGAAGAGTAACGATAAGGGTGTTATTTTTTTCAACATGAAGGGGTTAAATTCGAAATTCCCGTGAATTCCTGCTCAGGTACTCAGAATCTGAATAATGCAGCGACTGTTGACTGATGAGGCATTTCTTCCTTCGGCAATACATAGACATTTCCTCCTTTTTCAAATGTTTTCAGGGCAGTCCAGTTCAGGAGTTCATTTTGTTTCCCGTTTGAGTGTCCCGTGTACTGAACCGTATGGTTTTCATCATCGTAAAATCCCCAGCTTTGCTCATCCCTGGCAATAAAAAGGGTATCGGTTTTCCCCATTACGGTGGATTCCACTATTTGGGAAAGATTATTTGAAGTTCTCTCATTGGCCTGGTCCTTAAATTCTTCCAGCGATTGATACATCTCCTGCAAAAAATAATTCTGGACAATTTCCCAGCCGGCTTGCTGTAAATCCTTGTCTATCATTTCGCCGGTGTATCTTTTGATACGTTCATCCATCGTACGCTTATAATTATTAATCGCCCTGTAAAGGGAAACTATCTCTTCCGTACCTGCCAGAATAAGGGGTTCCCCATATTTACGTAACTTCGACGTAACACTTTCCTCAACTCCTCTGAGATATTTTTGAACCAATACCTTTTTGTCTTCACCCCCTCCTCCATGGCCAAAAAACATGGCATCTTCATTTGCTGCACCGGTATGAAACTGAAGCTGTGCCTGAGGGGTTTCCTCAATAAAATCCTCAATATTTGTAAAAATATCTCCGGGAGTGATATCTCTGACAGAGTTTCGCGAACAATGTAGCAACCGAAGCCCTTTTTGACTCAACGCGAGGATATTATAAGTGCCGTCAAGACTTATCATCGGAAGAAGCGGAGTGACCAGGAAGTGTTCATTCAAATATACCTGTTCCCTGAGGCTGTAGGGAGTGAGGAACCGTTCATATATATCGTCATTCAGATAGATCGCTAATCCTTCTTCCGCATGATTCCAAAACCCAAGGTCCTGAATCAACTTACGGGGCTCCTTCAGGAGATCCTCTATCTCCTTTTCCTTTAAGCCCCGGCTATCCAGCTTTTTTTCCGCTTCACTGAGAAGATTTTTATACCGAATCGGATCCTGTTGGACTTCTTCTCCTTTTTTGTGGGTGGGAAGTGTTATCGTTAAATTTGTGGCTGTCGTATTTGAAAGAAGCTCATCAATCTTTTTTTTACTGGTCATAATTTTCTCTTTAAGTCAATGGTCATTAATGATTTACATTTTTTTGAAATTCCTGAATTCAAGCATTCGCCGTAAAGTAACGACGTCATCTCTTATAGCATACCAGATTTTATATAACTACTTTTAAGAAGGCTTTGCAAAACCAAGATTTTTATTCAAGTTCAAAGCCAGAGGGATTTTAAAACCACAGCATATTATGCATATGTGAGGATTTTAAAATCCCGATAATGTAGAAATTGGGCAAAAAGACGGTTTTGCAAAGCCTTCTTTAAAATCATAAAATATTTGATCATTTAAAGGTTCCAATTTTATTAATTAATTGTCAATGGCTTCCTTCTCCTGGCAAGGAATAAAAAACAGTTTGGGGCCCGGGCTCTTAATCTCCGCGGCTGCCATCGGGGTATCTCACCTCGTCCAATCTACAAGAGCCGGCGCCGACTATGGATTTGCCCTTGTCTGGGCTGTAGTTCTGGCCAACCTTTTCAAATATCCTTTCCTGGAATTCGGGCCCCGGTACGCCATAGCCGCCGGTGAAACCATGATAGAGGGATATAAACGACTTGGCAACTGGGCTATCTGGATTTTCGTGATTTTTACGGTTTCTACGATGTTTATCATCTATGCAGCGGTTACGGTCGTCACCGCAAGCCTCGCTGCAGAATTAACGGGTATCCCGTTAAACCCGTTTTTATGGAGCCTGATCCTGGCAGGCCTCTGCTCGGCGATCATGTATTCCGGAAAATACTCCGTATTGGACAGCGTCGTTAAAGTAATTATGACGATTCTTGCCTTGTCTACCTTCATAGCTCTCATTGCAGCAGTTGCCCATGGCGAGATGGAAACCCTTCGAACTGTTCAGCCTCCCACGATTTGGACAACCGGAGGGGTTGCTTTCCTGATCGCTTTAATGGGATGGATGCCGATCCCGATCGATGCCGCTGCCTGGCATTCCATCTGGACGGTGGATCGAATCAGCCAAACCCGCTATACCCCTAAAATGAGCGAGTCGTTGATCGATTTCAATATCGGATATATCGGTGCCTCCCTGCTGGCAGTCTGTTTTCTCTTGCTGGGGGCCCTGGTCATGTTTGGGAGCGGTGAGGAATTTGCCTCTTCCGGTGCCGTATTTTCCCGCCAGCTCATTCATTTATATACGGCTAATCTGGGGAGTTGGGCTTATGTTATTATCGTTATTTGTGCCTTTACAACCATGTTCAGCACGACCCTTGCTGTTACGGATGTATATCCGCGTACGTGCCGCAAAATTATTGAAGTTCTGAATCCTGATCTGTTTGAAAGGCATTCCCCGGTGAGAATCTATCGCATACTGTTGGGACTCCTTGTCGGCCTTTCCCTTTCAATCCTCTTTCTGATGGGGGATCAATTTACATTTATGGTCGATCTGGCAACGACCCTGTCCTTTCTGGCGGCACCGGTCCTTGCCTACCTCAACTACCGCCTTGTCCGAATGCCGCATATATTAAAAACAAGGCGTCCCCGGCCCTGGCTAAACTGGCTTTCTGTCTGTGGTTTAATCTTCCTGACAGGATTTGCCCTTCTGTATATTTACTGGATGATCCGATTTTAATGCGTTTGATTACAGTTACAGTCTTATGAAACGATATCTGCTTGCTGTTATATTCCTGTTTTTTTTCAGCGATATTGCGTTTTCCCAACTCTATCCTGCAAGATACCGGCCCCCCGGTCTGGATTGGCAGCAATTAAAAACCGGCCATTTCAGGATCCTTTATCCGGCCGCGGCCGATTCGATTGCCCTTCACGCGGCAAATATCCTGGAAAAGGAATATCCGAAAATTCAACACCTGGTCGGGGGTTCACTCAGTAATTTCCCTGTCATTCTGAATACCTATAATGATTTATCAAACGGATTTGTCTCACCTCTGAATTTTCGTGCCGAGGTGGAGGTTCCCCCGATAAAGGGGAAAGCCATGAACCCCCGTTCGGGCAACTGGCTGGATCATGTACTGCCTCATGAACTGGTTCATGCCTTGCATATGAATGTAAATCCTTCAAGCCTTTCTTCGTTCGCCGGGTGGTTTTCACCCGACTTCAGAAGATCGATTCATACAGCCGCGCCCCTCGGGGTCTTTGAAGGGATTGCCGTAGAATATGAATCTCACTGGCTGGCAGAAGGAGGGGGAAGAGGTAATTATCCGTATTTTGAAAACCAGTTCGTTTCCAATTTTCAATCAGGGCAACGCTGGTCTATGGGGCAACTGATTCATGTTTCGACCGCCACGCTGCCTTACAACCGTCACTATATCGGTGGATATGAATTTACAAACTGGCTGTTGGAATCCTATGGACAGGATACGGTGCGCCGCTCGATCGATTTTCATTATAAATGGCCGTTTCTGGGATACGGATTTGCCCTGCGTCAAATTACCGGAAAATGGCCGTCAAATTTGTACCGGCAATTTGAACTAAATTTTGAAAGAAAACTCAGTCCGTCGCCTGATGAAAAAGAAGAAGCCCTGACAACCCCTCATGCAGAACCTATCGACATCTCCCAAAAAGGCCGGCTACTGAGGCGTCCCCTCTGGCTGGACGGGGAGACGTTGCTGCTCCACGGCCAATTTTACAATGCCGCTACAGGGTTTTATACCTACGATTTATCCGAAAGCAACCTTCAGCTTTTACATGAAAGCCGGTCTGTTGAAGATTACAGGTTTACAGTCGACCCTGCAGAACGGGTTCTTTATTTTTCAGACTATGATGCCGACACATTTTATGACAACACGTTTATTGCTGACCTGTTTCAACTTGATTTGGAAACTGAAAAGCGTATAAGGATTACTGAAAACCAGCGTGTTTATGCTCCCGCCCCGGGCTCTCCGTTTCTTGCTTTGCAAACCGACGGTTCAGGCAGCTCGATCGTCTCCGTGAACCGGGAGACACGAGAGGTCTCCCCTTTCCTGACTTCCGGTAAGGATACCAGCATAATTGAGTTACAATATCATCCCCAAAACAGGGATCTGCTTGCCGTAATTATGAAGAAAGGAACCGTCCAGGGACTTTGGATTACAACTCCAGATAGAATCCGGCGGACTTTGAAAGAAGAACCTTCTGTCGTATTCAAAAACGGATCCATCTTCGATCTCTCCTGGCACCCTGCAGATTATAAGCTACTCTTTTCAAGTGATCACACCGGTATTCTAAACCTCTATGAATACAACCTTGAAAAAGAAACCGTTCACCAGGTTACAAACTCGCCATCCAATGCTTTTGAAGGAAGTTATTCGCCAGACGGGGATCGTATCGCCTATGTATTACAAAAGGAAAGTGAATTCATCCCAGTCATTTTAAACAAAAATCACTTTCTCAATAAATCGATTCCCCTGGAATCCTGGAATACAGAGCCTTCGAAACCGGATACCGCCCGGCTGGGTATCCCAGCAACGGAGACAGCCGAAAAATTATCCAAAGGTGATCAATGGATACGAGAGCCCTACAAGCCCGGGTTCAGGTGGCTGGTTCCCCGGTCTATCGTCCCCGATTTTGAACGACTGGATGATGATATTTATGAAATAGGCCTCCGCCTGATGAGTACGGAACCTCTCGGCAGGCACTCGTACGATATGACCTTGACAACGGTTCAGGACCGGGTGTGGTTCGACATGAACTATTTTAACAGGGGGTTTTATCCCGGCTATACGATGAATGTATTCAACCAGGCGTCTTTTCCGTTCATTCAGGACAACGAGAGATACCTGGAAAATCCGGTACGATTTCTGCTCCAGGAACGGGGTGCTTCTCTTGGTATTCCGTTTCGTTTTGTATTTGAACGGAATACCCGTCTGACTTCCCTCTCTTTTACCCCGAAATATAAACTTTCCCAAAACCGGTTCTACCGTCTGGACAATCCTTACGATGAACTTAACGATTATGCGGTGGTTCATGCCGGGATCCTTTCGCTCGTCTTTAATTATCGATTGCGCCAGTTCAGAAGAGATTTACAGCCAAATGCGGGGTGGGTGATTACTTCTCAGTTCGATTTTGATTTGAACGATCAACCCTTTGAATTTGAGTTGGAGGACTACAATTTTGAGGGAAGTTTCAAAAACAGAAAAGGGCTTCGTGCCGGAGTCTATAAATTTTTATCCCCGTTTGGAAGATGGAACCAATCCCTTCGTTTAGGCACACAAGTATTGATTCAATCGAGATTTCCAAAATTCGGAACTCAGAACAGGGTATCCGATGCATTTTCCGGAAGCGTGTTCGGAGGTTCAAATGATCTTGCCTTTTTTGACAGCCGTTATACGATCCCCCTTGCTTATCCCGACCAGGGAGGCCTGTTGATCCCTGCTTACCTGAGCAGCATTTATCTTGTACTTTTTTCTCAAACGGTTGGTGATTTAAACAAAAGCTCATTGAATGAAGTCATAGACACCTCCAGAACAGCTCTTGGAGCGGGTGTTCGAACCCGATTTCGACTCTCGAATTTTAGTATTGATCTTGGGATCGGAGTCGGTTATGAGCCTTCACGAAATAACTGGAATATTGTATTTGGCCATTTTTAAAATAACCCTATTTTTATTTTCATTCATGAAATCATTCCAGCCATATCTGTTGTTTGTGATCCTATTCACAGGGCTGATTGCCGGATGCCGTACCGAATCCGGTGAAATCGTCACAAAAGACCCGGTAGTAGAATACAGAAAAAGTCCGATTGTCATCTCATCCGTCAATCATGAGGGAACCTACATCAAAGTCGTATACGGGCAGCCTTACAAAAGAGGGCGGGAAATTTTCGGAGGACTCGAACCCTATGGAGAGGTATGGAGAACCGGAGCCAACGAGGCAACGGAAATTACTTTAACGAAGGATATCAACATGGCTGGAAATCCCATTGAAGCGGGAACTTACGCCTTGTTTACGATTCCCGAACCAGAAGACTGGACAATTATTCTCAATACCAAATTGGGACAATGGGGAGCCTTTACCTATGATTCCCAATATGATTACGTGCGATTCAAGGTTCCGGCAGAGAATGCAGAAGAGATCATTGAAGCATTAACCATTTCATTTGACGAAGTGGAAGAAAACGAAACGTCTCTTTCTATTGTGTGGGATACTACGAGAGTTGAGATCCCGATTGAATTTTTATAATTCTCTGAAATTCATCTATAGCTTGTTGAATCAATCCAATACGTGATATTTTCAGACAAGGTTTAGCAGCTCGGCCGGTACTTCCAGTTCCATCTCAAGAAGAGTTGCAGCATGGGTTTTACCCTGGGCATCCAGCTTCAACGAGGTTGTTCCTCCCCCGCCCAGGCTATTTTTTAAAACAAAGTTCAAAGCCCCGATATTTGGCATTTCATATCGTTCCACTTCTCCTTTGCAAATGTGCTTCATGTGATTTTTTACTCTGGCAGCCGTTAATTTATCTTTCAGGAACGGGTAGATCTCCGGATGCCTGGCTATAATTCCGATATTACTTGTATTGCCTTTATCTCCGCTCCGGCCGTAGGCGATTTTTATTAATTTAATTTCTTCCATGTTCTATTCGACTACACCGATTTCAACGGCTTTTTCACCGGTTTGTTCAACCATTTTCTTCACCTTCGAAACAGAATCTCCGTCCACAACAACAACCAATCCTATTCCGAGGTTAAACGTTGATCTCATATCCTCTTCCGGAACATTTCCGGTTTTACGAATCAAATTAAAAATTACAGGCCGTTCCCATGAGAACCAGTTTATTTTCAAACTCAACCCCTCCGGCAGGATCCGTTTTGTGTTTCCGGCAATTCCTCCTCCGGTAATGTGGGAAAATCCATGGACAACCTCCTCATCTTTCAGTTGATGAATCAACCTAAGGTAGGACTTGTGAACAGTAAGCAGGGACTCTCCGAGGGGTTGGCCGAGCTGTTCAACTTCATCCATTACATCGTACTCACTGAATAAAACTTTTCGGGCAAGGGAATATCCGTTTGTATGCAACCCGCTACTGGGAATACCGACAAGTTTATCTCCCTTTTTGATCCGGTTCCCGGTTATAATTTTACTCTTTTCTACAATACCTACAACGGTACCGGCGAGATCGAATTCACCTTCCTTATAAATATCCGGCATTTCTGCAGTTTCTCCACCAATAAGTGCAACCTTATTTTCTTTACATGCCGTTGCAAATCCCTTTATGACTTCATAGCCGGTTTCCTGCTTCAATTTTCCGGTTGAAAAATAATCAAGAAAAAAGAGAGGGGTTGCACCGCATACAGCGATATCATTCACACAGTGGTTGACAAGATCTTGTCCGATCGTATTATATTTACCTGTTTTAAATGCGACAATAAGCTTGGTTCCCACACCATCTACACTGCTTACAAAAACCGGCTCTTCATAACCGGACAAGTCTGGCTCAAAGAGTCCTCCAAATCCTCCAATATTAGATAAAACCTGATTATTATGAGTTTCCTTTACAACTGATTTGATGGATTCAACCAGATCTTCACCAGCTTTTATATCCACTCCGGAATCTTTATATGTAAATGATTTTTTTGTCATTAGGGATTATTAGATGAGATATTCAAAAGTGGAAGCCTGTTGTTTATATTGTTTATCACAAGTTCGCTTAAATCAAATAAGGAAGTTTACAGTTTCTGCTTTGAATTATTGAGGGCTTTGCAAAATCACAGCGTGTAAAAAAAATGTGTCCGCCGATCGGTGGACAGGCTTTGATATTGAACAAAACCCCTGGTTTTTTAAAGCACTCTTATAAATATAGAAAGTTTATTTGAAGGATATAAGAATGAAAAGAAAGACTTTTCCACAGGGTAAAACAATTAAAATAAAATGTATATATCTAATAGTAAGTAGTAGGTGAGTGTGGAGATGTGGAAAATTTATTTAAACACATTACGGGTTTTGATTTGGGAAAATTGTTAATTTCATTGTTTATATTAAAATTAATAAAATCAATTATTTAAGATGTCTATTAAAAAGTTTTCCACGTCTTTATATGGATTATACATGATTATTGTTTATTTCTATTAACAGGCCGGAGGCCGGAGTAGAACTTGTGGATAAGAATGAATTTTTGTGGATTGACGTTGATGATAATTTGATTTCAATGACAAAATCTGTTTTTAACAAGTTCTTACCTGATTTTCCACAAACTTATACACGTATGAAAGTAGTTGTTCAGAGAGTGAGTCGGGCGCAAGTTACGGTGAATGAAAGGATAACCGGAGAGATCAAAAACGGATTGCTTCTCCTGGTGGGTATTCATGAAGAAGACCGTGACGAAATATTGGAATGGGTCTGTAATAAGATTTTAAAACTTCGAATCTTTGAAGATGAAGAGGGAAAGATGAATCTGTCTGTCGGGGATATTGATGGAGAAATACTTATTGTTTCTCAGTTTACACTTTACGGAGATATAGAAAAGGGAAACCGCCCCAGTTTTGTCAAGGCCGCAAAACCGGACAAAGCAGAAAAAATTTATGACCAAATGATAGAATATTTTAAACGGAAGATGAATAAGTCCGTACAAAGCGGCGTGTTCGGAGCGATGATGGATGTAGAGCTGACGAATAAAGGCCCGGTAACGATTCTTGTTGAGAGAGAATGATGGGAGTTATATTTCTATTTATTGATGGTATTGGGTTGGGAAAACCGGGGCCAGAGAATCCTCTTTCCGATGTAAAATGGGAAGCTTTTAAAAGACTTACCGGAGGGGAGGGGCTTGTAGGACACAAAAGTCCTGTACAGAGTAGAAATTTGTTTTTTACAGGAGTGGATGCAACTCTTGGTGTTAACGGTTTACCTCAAAGTGGGACAGGCCAGGCATCCCTGTTTACCGGAAAGAATGCGGCTAAAATTTTAGGCCGTCATTTTGGGCCCTATCCTCATTCAGCAATCAGGTATTTATTGGAAGAAGAAAGCCTATTTCATCAGGTAATGGATGCGGGATTTCGGCCTCATTTTATCAATGCCTATCCGGAGATCTTTTTTAAAACAATGACGGAGCGGAACCGGTGGACCTGTACAACCTTGATGGCTAAATCAGTGGGACAAAACCTGAACGGCCTGGAGCAGGTTCAGGAAGGCAGGTCTATTACAGCCGGAATGATTCAACATGCATGGAGAGAAAAACTGAACCTGGATGTGGAGGAAATAACGCCTGAAATAGCAGCCGATCGACTGATTGAGGTGTCGGATTCTTATGATCTGGTCATGTACGAATACTATCTGACGGATAAGGCGGGACACAGTAAAAGTGAAGCGACGAGTTATGAGATCTTGTCGGTGTTAAACCGGTTTTTATCTCGAATTCTGGACCGGAAAAGGCCGGACACAACAATGGTTCTAAGCAGTGATCACGGGAACCTTGAAAATCTGGCTGTTAAAACGCATACCCGGAATCCGGTTCCTTTGATTATTTCAGGAACCGGGGCTTCCGAAATCAAACGAGCCGAATCCATAATGGATGTTCCGGCAGTGATTCTGCAGTTGTTACAATGAAAGAAAAGAGTTTGCCGGAAGGGCTCTGGACAGAGCCCCTGTTTATTTATCGAGAACGGCCTGTATTCGTTTGAAAATTTCTTCAATGGATCCCGTTCCCTCCACCTCGTAAAAAAGCCCGGCTTTGTTATAGTAATCCTTGACAGGCTCGGTTTCCCCCCGGTAGACTTCAAGTCGTTTTTTGACTCCTTCTTCGGTATCGTCCGTTCTTCCTTCACCGCGGCTCAGAATACGTTTTATCAATTCCTGTTCAGGAACCTTTAAAAAGATGAAGGCATCGATGTTGTCCTCGTTCTCTTTCAGGATCCGGTCGAATAATTCTGCCTGTCTGACCGTTCGCGGGAAGCCGTCCAGAATATACCCGTTCCGGTATGCGTCTTTTTTTATCTCTTCAGCAACCAGGTTCGTAACGGTTTTGTCAGGCACAAGCTCCCCCGCATCGAGAATATCCTTAACTTTTTTACCGAGAGGAGTTTCATTTTTGATTGCTTCTCTGAAAATGTCGCCCGTTGATAAATGGGGAATTTTATAATAGTCCTGTATCAGGCCGGCCTGGGTGCCTTTTCCTGCGCCCGGCGGACCAAAAAGTATAATATTCATTTTCCTTTAGGGGTTTTCCGGATTTTGTTAATCAGTCTTTATCGGTTTGTTCCTTCTTTTTCAGTTTATCGGCCACTTGAGTTTTGTCCTGGACCCTTGCAGCTTTCCCGCGAAGTTTTCGAAGATAGAAAAGCTTGGATCTGCGAATTTGTCCTCTTTTCTTCACTTCAATCTTGGCGATAAAAGGAGAATAGAGAGGAAAGATTCTTTCAACCCCGATGTTTCCGGACATTTTACGTACGGTAAATGTCTTGTTCGCACTGTTTCCCCGTTCGTTGATAACGATACCCACATATTGCTGGATCCGTTCTTTCTCTCCTTCCCGAACGCGATAATGAACGTTTACGGTGTCGCCGGAAGTAAAATCCGGGATATCATCCCGTACGATAGTTTGCTCGATCAGTTTTAGCTTGTCCATGATTATTTCTGGTTAATGGTAGTTATGAATCTTTATGATATTTTTTTATTAAATCAGGCCTGGATTTCCTGGTTCGTTCGACCGACATATCTTTCCGCCAGGCTTTAATTTTATTGTGATCTCCGGACCGTAAAACTTCCGGAACTTCCAGCCCCCTGAACACGGCAGGGCGGGTATAAACCGGGGCCGCCAGCAAGGGTTCCTGAAACGAATCCGATAAAGCACTTTCAGAATCCCCAAGCGCTCCCGGCAAAAGCCGTACAATGGAATCAATGATCGCGAGGACCGGGATTTCGCCCCCCGAGAGAACAAAATCACCCATCGAATATTCACTTGTAACAAGTTCTTTCCGGACTCTTTCATCTATTCCTTTATAATGACCGCACAGAAAAATCAGATTTTTTTTAACAGAGAGTTCATTTGCATGTTTTTGTTCGTACCGGGCTCCTTCGGGGGAAGTAAAAATGACTTCATCATACGGCCGTTCATGAGTTAACTTCTCAATACATGAAAAAATAGGCTGTGCACTCAGAACCATTCCGGCTCCTCCGCCATAGGGATAATCATCTATTTTTTGGTGTTTATCTTCAGAGAAATCATGTAAATCATGAACATGAATCTCTGTCAGTTTTTTCCCCCTGGCGCGCCCGATGATACTGTGTGAAAGCGGACCTTCAATCAGGTCGGGCAAGCCGGTTATGATATCGATACGGTTCATATTATAAATCTACAGCTCTAAAAAAAGATCCAGGTCCTGACAAACAACTTGGCCCTTCTTGTAATCCACGGATAGAACATAAGCGTCTACCCAGGGGACCAGGATTGAAGTTACTTCTGATTCCGTTTGTACTTCCATTTCAATAAGCAGTTGTGCGGGATTTTCGAGGATCTCCGTTACAACTGCATGGAATCCGGACGAATCCTCTACATCAAAACCGATGATTTCCCGGGGATCCTCCCGTTTGTCCGCTATTTTCTTCTCCGGCATTTTCGCAACCAGCCGGTCCACGCTGACCGGGGTATCCTGAAACTCCTCGGCCTGGGTACGGTCCGTAATTCGATCAAATTTTACAAAGAACAAGTGCTTCTTGCGTTTTGACTCCACCCGAACAGACTCAATTCGCGAGGGAAACAGGTCCCCCCGTCTGTTCCGAAGATAGAGTACCTGGTTTTTCTCAATAAATTTTGCTGAAGAACCGGATTCAGGCAGAATTCGAACAACACCCTCCAAGCCGTGCGCTTTTCCAATTCGGGCAATTTCTATAAACCGGTCATCCGCGTGATGCATTGTGAACCGGCATTTTGGTTAAGGATGACAGATTATTCGGATTGTTTGCTTTCCCATGCACGAAGTACGGTTACACGTTCTTCGTCATCCGGCACAAAACCTTTCAGTTTTTCCAGCGGAGTGTCCTTTATAAGATCAATCGCCTCATTGGCATTCATGTCGGTTGACTTCTGATCGAGGGCAGCGGATTCCGTTTCATCTTTTTCCTCTTCATCAGCCTTTACGTCTGCCTGGTCGGCGGCATCCGATTCTTCCTCTTCTTCTTTTTCTTCAGCCGGAGGCGCTTCGGTTTTAGCTTCTGCTTTCTTTTCTTCTTCTGCTTCGGGTTTCTCTTCCACTTCTTCTTTCACCTCGGCTTCAGCTTCAGCAGCGGCGTCCGCTTTTGTTTCGGCTGCTTCCTCTTCCTGAACCTCCTCAGTTTCTGCACTCTCAGCCGCGGGTTTGGCTTCAGCTTCAGCAGCGGCTTCGGTATCCTCTTCCGCAGAGGCTGTTTCCTCTGCTGCCTGGGCTTCGGCCTCTTTCTTTTCAGCTTCCTCTTTGGCTTTTTTAACTTCTTTTGCAGCCTCAGCAGCTTTTTGTTCGAGCTGTTTTTTGTACTCTTTCTCTTCCGCTTCGAGCAGCGATTTTTGTTTTTCCTTGCGGCTTACTCTCTTCTCTGAAGTTGTTTCACGCTGCTCCCTCCACTCGGCCAGGGCGGTTTCGATTTCTTCTTCAGATTTGCCCCACCGAATAAGGTGCATTTTATATAGAATGCCTTCCCCCTTTAACAAGTTACGAACTGTATCGCTGGGCTGAGCGCCTACCCGAAGCCAATGGATAATTCGTTCTTCATCAAGCAATAGCTGTTTGTTCTCACTTATGTTATCGAAACGGCCCACCCGCTCAATGATTCGGCCATCGCGAGGTGAACGCTTGTCTGCTACTACGATATGGTAGTAGGGCCGCTTTTTTCGGCCTTTGCGTTGTAAACGTAATCTAATCAATGATTTACTCCTGTAATTTTAAGTTTAATTAAATATGTGTTTGGATTACCGGTTCATGGGCAAATTTTTCAGCCCCTGAAGTGCGCCTCCCATTTTCCCCATTTTTGACATTGATTTCATCATCTTTTTCATTTGATCAAATTGTTTCATCAACTGATTGATCTCACGAACGGAAGTGCCGGAACCGTTGGCAATTCTTCTCCTTCTGCTTCCGTTCAGAATTTCGGGATTGCGCCGTTCTTCCGGAGTCATCGAGCTAATAATGGCTTCAATGGGTTTAAATGTATCTTCATCGAGATCCGCATTTTCAAGCGCCTTGCCGGCACCGGGGATCATTCCGACCAAATCCGATACGTTTCCCATTTTTTTGATCTTCTGGAGTTGATCGTAAAAATCTTCAAGATCAAATTTCTCAGAGCGGATCTTTTTCTGAAGGGTTTCAGCCTGTTTTTCGTCAAACTGCTCCTTGGCTTTTTCAACGAGAGAAACCACATCTCCCATTCCCAGGATTCGCTGAGCCATTCTGTCCGGGTAAAACGGAGAGAGTGCATCCAGTTTTTCACCGGTACTTGCAAATTTGATCGGCTTTTTAACGACGGTTTTGATCGATAACGCGGCACCCCCGCGCGTATCCCCATCCAGTTTAGTGAGGACTACTCCGTCAAAATCGATTTCTTCATTAAATGCTTTTGCCGTATTTACGGCATCCTGTCCCGTCATCGAATCGACAACAAAAAGCACTTCATGGGGGCTTACGGCACTTTTAATATCGGCAACTTCCGTCATCATCGCTTCGTCCACGTGCATACGCCCGGCCGTATCGATGATGACCGTATCCAGCGCAAGGCTTTTCGCCATATTTACAGCTTCCCTTGCCACACGAACAGGGTCCTTCTGTTCGATGGAATAAACGGGGACGTCGATTTGGGAGGCGAGGGTTTTTAACTGGTCGATAGCAGCCGGCCGGTATACGTCAGCCGCAGCCAGCAGTGGATTTCGGTTATTGGTCTCTTTCAGGTACCGTGCAAGCTTTGCCGCGAAAGTCGTTTTTCCGGAACCCTGCAGCCCGGCTATCAGAATCACCGTGGGAGGAGTTTGAGCTACCTGAATGTCTGTCCGTTCGCCCCCCAGGACATCAGCCAGCTCATCAAAGACAATTTTGGTAAATTGCTGGCCGGGGTTTACACTCGTCAGGACGTCTTCCCCCATCGCCCGGTCTTTGACCTTGTTTGTAAACTCTTTGGCCACTTCGAAATTTACATCGGCATCCAGCAGAGCCCGACGGATCTCTCGTACGGATTCAGCAATATTAACATCGCTGATCTTGGCATGGCCCTTAAGAGTCTGGACCGCATTTTCAAGTTTTGAAGAAAGATCTTCGAACATGGCTATTCTGACATTTGTCAATCACTATTCGCAAAGTCTCGAAAAATACGGACATTCCCCTGTCTTATCAACACACAATTGTGGATAAATTATTCCCTTTTCATTTTGATAGTTCAGATTTGTTATCTTCGATTGAAAATTTGCAATCAATTAAGAATACAAAACAGTTATGGCGGATAAAAAGGGGTACGGCCTGTTAAAAGGGAAGAAAGGAATTATTTTTGGAGCACTTGACGAACGCAGCATTGCATGGAGGATTGCTTTGGCTTGCAAACGGGAGGGAGCGGAATTTGCTCTCTCGAACGCCCCCATTGCTTTACGGCTGGGTGCGCTGGATGATTTGTCCGAGCAAACCGGCGCGGCGGTTTACCCGTGTGATGTCTCGAACGAAGATGAGGTCGAAGAGATGATGGGAAAAATAAAAGAAGACCTCGGAAAGGTTGACTTTATCCTCCATGCGATCGGGATGTCTCCGAATGTTAGAAAAAAAGTGGAATACAAGGAGCTTAATTATGCGTGGTTTAGCAAAACTCTGGATATATCCGCTGTATCCCTGCATAAAATCATCCGCTTTGCTGAGGAGTCCGGAATATTAAATGACGGAGCAAGTATTGTTGCTCTCTCTTATATCGGGGCGCAGCGAATATTTTCAAAATATTCGGATATGAACGATGCCAAAGCTTTGCTGGAAAGCATTGCCAGAAACTACGGAAGCCGGTTGGCAGACCGGGGGATTCGGGTAAACACGATTTCCCAGGCCCCCACAAAAACGTCGGCCGGTACAGGCATCAAAGGATTTGATGCGATGTATACGTTTGCAGACAAAATTGCTCCTCTTGGTAATCCCGATGCAGATGAATGTGCCGACTATTGCGTAACGCTTTTTTCCGATTTGACCCGGAAAGTGACCATGCAAAACCTCTATCATGACGGTGGGTTTGTGACAGCGGGAATCTCCGAGGAGATGATCCATGCGCTGACAAAAATTTATTCAGATGACGAGGGGGAAGAATGAATATTCATTCCTTCAGACTTTTCTTAATTTAAGTCAACCGATGACGGGAGTTCTATGGCGCACAGAAAAATTCTTGGTATCGATCCCGGTTCAAGGCATACTGGCTTTGCAATATTGACCGAGAAAAATGGAAAATTCTCGGCGCTGGAATGTGACGTAATCCATACCCATCACCTTGAAGATCATGCAAATCGCCTGCAACAGATTTTTGAAGAAGTTTCAAATATTTTGCGTCGCCACAAGCCGGACTCTTGTGCAGTTGAAACTCCCGTTTACGGGATTGATCCGCTTGCCATGTTAAAACTCGGACGGGCGCAGGCAGCCGCGATCCTTGCAATAACAAATGAAGGGATCCAGGTATCGGAGTATTATCCGAAAGCTGTAAAAAAATCCATCACCGGAAATGGCAATGCAAGCAAAAAACAGGTTGCCTATATGCTGGAAAAGCTGATTTTGCTCCCGTCAGACACAAAACTGTCAGGGGATGCCACCGATGCGCTGGCTGTTGCCTGGTGTCATCTGTCCAATCTTGACAGCCCGGCAGCTTCGACCGGAAAGAAACAACATCAAAATAATAAAAAGTCGAACTGGGAGAAGTTTGTGGCGGATAATCCGGATCGGGTAAAGGGAGGATAAATATGATCGCGTTTTTAGAAGGCAGGCTGGAGTCAAAAAACATGGAAACGGCTGTTCTGAATGTTAATGGGATTGGATACCGGGTAGAGATCTCGAATCCGACATATGAAAAACTCCCGGACGAAGGAGTCGAGGTAAAGCTGCTGATTCACCATCATTTTACAGAAAATGATCAAAGGCTGTTTGGATTTTTCACCCGGCAGGAGCAGACGTTATTCGAAAAATTGATCACGGTGAAAGGGATTGGCCCCAAACTGGGACTGACCATTATGTCGGGCATGGAGGCTCAGCGCCTGATTGAAGCCATCGTGCAGGAAAACCGATCGGCTCTGTCTCAAATATCGGGTATCGGCAAGAAAACGGCCGATCGGATCATTCTCGAGCTGAAGGATAAAATTTTCAAGGGATTGGATCCACAGCAAGAGCCGGTGGCCGGATCAGGCGGGTCGGGAACTGAAGAAGCTGTCTCGGCTCTCGAAGCGCTTGGTTTTCGCAAAAAAGAGGCTGAAAAAGCAGTATTGAGTGCAACCGGTGAAAACGGCGGGGGATCCGTTTCCGATATTGTTAAAAGAGCGTTGACCAAATTGAAATAAAGGGCAAATCCGAAAAACAGTTTTATGGTTTATTCCGTGATTATGGCCGGGGGTTCGGGAACCAGGTTCTGGCCAAAAAGTACAAAAAAAGTACCGAAACAATTTCTGAACCTGTTTGGTGACAGGACGATGATACAGGCTACATACGATCGCCTGGCAGACTATCTTCCCCAAGAGCAATGTGTGGTGGTTACCCATAACCGCTACGTTGAGACTGTCAGGAATCAGTTGCCGGGAGTCGACTCCTCCCTCATTATCGGGGAACCGGTTGCTAAAAACACGGCCCCCTGTGTAGCTGCTTCTGCTGCAATTTTGGCTGCCCGTGATCCGGA
The DNA here is from genome assembly GCA_040877875.1 of Balneolaceae bacterium. Taxonomy (GTDB): domain Bacteria; phylum Bacteroidota; class Rhodothermia; order Balneolales; family Balneolaceae; genus JBBDNC01. The sequence goes on from JBBDNC010000046.1 coordinate 25,148, forward strand.
GGCTGTGATGATCGTGTTACCTGCGGATCATGTCATAGCCGATGAGGCGTCATTTCTGAAGGTCTTGAAAAAAGCTGTACAGGCTGCTGTTGAAAATCATTCGCTCGTGACGATTGGTATTACGCCCGACCGTCCTGAAACCGGGTACGGGTATATTCGGTTTAATGATTCGGATTTTGAAGCGGAAGGGAGTCCGGGGGTTTATGAGGTGGAAGAGTTTACGGAAAAACCCGACCTGGAAAGTGCCCGGAGCTTTATAAAATCCGGTAATTATCTCTGGAACAGCGGTATGTTTGTCTGGAAAGCGGAGGCGATCCTGAAGGCGTTTGAAGAATATCAGCCGTCTGTTTATAAGTCTCTTTGGAATTTGAAAAAGGATCCGGTTACCGAGCGCGACATTAAAAAGTTTTATCAATCCTGTCCCTCAATTTCCATTGACTATGGGATCATGGAGAAGGCGGAGAATGTTCAGGTGGTACCGGGTGAATTCGGCTGGAATGATGTGGGAAGCTGGAAAGCGGTCTACGATCTTGCCCGAAAAGATTCGGACGAAAATGCCGCTGAGGCTGAGTATTCCTGTCTGTTCGATTCTAAAGGAAATTACATTCAGAGTGCTGGCGGTAAAATGATTGCATTGGTCGGTGTGGAAAATTTGGCGGTCGTGGAGACGGATACCTCCCTTTTGGTTTGCAATCTTGACAAATCCCAGGATGTAAAAAATGTTGTGGAGTATCTGCAGAAACAGGAGAAGTTAAAAAAGTTTCTGTAGCCGCCTTAAATCTCCACCGTTAACTGGTCATATGCCAGCTTTACGTGGTCGGGCAGCTTTTGGGCAGACTTTTTGTGGTTTACATAGGTATTCATGTGAATCAAATAGGTTTGGGAGATTTCCAACTCATCGGCGACTTCAATAGCTTCAGGAATCGTTAAATGGGTCGGATGCCTGGGGCCCCATCGAAGCCCGCTTAGCACCATCAGGCGAGCACCCTTGACGAGTTCCTTGGTCTTTTCGGGCACTTTCTTGGTGTCGGTCATATAGACAAAATCATTGATTCTGAAGCCGAGGATATCAATAGGGCCGTGATTGACAGACAAGGGAAGGATGTTCAGATCTTGGAAAGTAAAGGCTTTGTTGATTTCAAGAGGATGAATGTCGATCGATGTCGATCCGGGATATTTATTTTCACCAAACATATAGTCGAATCGCCTCTTTATAGAGTCAGCCGTTTGTTTTGAAGTGTAAAGCGGAATCGATTCTTTTTGAGCGTAATTGAAAGCTCTCAGATCATCAAGTCCTGCAATATGATCCATATGTTCGTGGGTAATCAGCACCAGGTCGATATGTTTAACGCCTGACCGGATCGTTTGCAAGCGAAATTCGGGGCTGGTGTCAATAATTACTGAACTCTCCTCACTTCTGATCCAGGCGGAGCATCTGTAGCGTTCATTTCTTGGGTCATCCTCCATTAACTCGCTGCCAAATCCTCCCGCTACAGGGACCCCCATTGAAGTGCCGGTACCAAGAAAGGTGATTTTCATCTTACTGGACAAGGTCTTCGTTTTCCGGGTTATTTTTGTTCATTTCCATTCTGTCCCAAATCTCCCGCATTTTCTTGCGGACTGCCGGCTTGATGTAAATATCTTCAGTTTTGACTGATTTCAAGACTTTTGCCAGGATCCCTACCTGGGCTTCTACAGGGCGGTTCTTGTTAATCAAAATCAATTTGTCTCCTTCCATTACGCAATGGTCGCCCCGAAACGTCCCTCTTTCCTTACGAACAGTATATCCAGTCTGTTCGCACAGGGATTCAAGTTCAAGTAATAATTTATCAGCGTTCATTAACGTGTAAACTTTTTAGAATGTAATGCCCAGGCTGAAAGTGTGGCCGTTAAACTCGTAATCAAAAATCTCGCCGTCAATGTCGTAGCTTTGGGAATTGTAATCGTATCCAAGAGCCAGGGCTTTTTCCTGAAAGATGTTTTCTATATACAGACGGGCTTTCCCGTTCAGGGAAAAAATGGAGCCTCCGAAAAAATTACCCTGGGAAAAGCTGAAGCCATAATTGGGAAGGAGACTCATCTGAAATTTAAACGTATCATTCAGATTTGATTTTATTCCCAGCCCGGTTCCCACCTGAAAGGCGCTTTGCTGAAACGAACGATCCGCCCCGTCCCGTTCCGATCGTTTAAGGTCGGTATTTATCTGAAGGGGTAGAAGCAGCCAAAATCGATCCGAACGTGTCAGGATAAAATTATTATATAATTGAGCTCCGATATTCAGATAATTGTGGGAATCCATCCCGGTTAAGCCTCCGGCCAGCCCCAAATACATATTCAATCCGGGAGTCTCAAAAAGCAACCTGAAAACTCCATCCTGAAAGTCGAACTGATTATTATTTGTTACAGCCGACGGATTTCCGGTATAGCTAAAGTCGGCAAATTCCCAGCCGGCCGAAAGAGACGTATAAGAAAATGAAATTCTCTCCTGTTGGGAGGAAGCCTCACCAACGGAAAACATCTGGGCATTTGCAATCTGAATTGTAAAAAGAGAGATCGACACGGTTAAGAAAAGGACGGATAATAAATATTTAGCTATCGAATTCATTGGAACGTATTTTATACAAAGTATGGTTGTCTAATTGGAAATGGAATAAAAAAAGGTAAAAAATGAAGATTCTAATCACGGTATTGTTTCTTGCTATGATGGTATCAACGAATGAAAATGACGATTCCATCTATGATTTCAAATTGAAATCTATTGATGGAGAAGAAACGGAACTGTCCGAATACAGTGGCAAAGTGTTACTGATCGTCAATACTGCCTCCGAATGTGGATTTACTCCCCAATATGACGGACTCCAGGACGTTTATGACAAGTATAAGGAAGATGGTTTTTATGTACTTGGATTTCCGGCAAATAATTTTGGTGGGCAAGAGCCCGGAACGGATGAAGAAATTGCAGAGTTTTGTTCGGTGAATTTCAACATACAATTTCCGATGTTTTCAAAGGTTTCTGTAAAGGGTGATGATATTCATCCGTTGTTTGAATACCTGACAACGGCAGAAAACAGAGATTTCAGCGGCGAAATCGGCTGGAATTTTGAAAAGTTTCTGATTGACAAGGACGGAAATCTTGTTAGAAGGTTTCGAAGCAAGGTAGAACCGGATTCAGATGAGTTGACCGAGTCCATAGAATCTGCATTGGCCGGGTGAATTTTCCCTAACATACATCCCATCACCATCCCGACAGAGGGCCGCAATTGAACTTGCGGCCCTTGCTGTTTGCAGGGTACAGCGATGTGAGAAGGGAAAACTGCATTATTTACCTTATGTTTTCAAATCGGGCATAAACAAGTTGACAATAGATGCCGGAGCTCGTTATATTTGGGGTCTCTGCAGGAAGTATTTTTAATAAATGGTCCGGTAGTTCAGCTGGTTAGAACGCCTGCCTGTCACGCAGGAGGTCGAGGGTTCGAGTCCCTTCCGGATCGCTTTTCTTAAAGCCTTGTATCACAATGGGTTATAGTGATACAAGGCTTTCTTTTTTGATACTTTTCTGGTCTATTTTTTAAATCAGGGTAACCATGGGGTAACTTAAGATCTTGAGAATCCACCCGTATTTTGGTTGTAGATTCACACCTTATCCAGTATAATAGTTCAGACAGATGTTTCGTCTGTTAAGTTAATCCTGTTTGAAATGGAGACTTGGTTTGAGCGAGTTTTTAAAGGTTGTACGTCAATTGATACGTGCAGGCTCTGTTCGAGTATTGGAACATGGCTATGATGAACTTTCCGATGACGGACTAACCGTTAAAGAATTGCTCGATGGCATCGATCAAGCTCAAATCGTGGAAGAGTACCCTGATTATCCGAAAGGAAGATGAATTTTACTTCTTCAAAAAGATAAACAAGACAATCCCGTTCATGTATTGTGGGGCATCCCCAAAGGATATGACAAACCGGCTGTGATAGTCACAGCATACAGACCGGATCCCAAGCGTTGGGATAACACATTCTTACGTAGAATTGATTAGAAGCATGATGATGGAAAGGAAAAAGACAAAATATGTGCATGCAGGCCGTTACGTGGCTGAAGTCGAAGTTGATCTGATCGAAAGTGACGATGACTGGGCACCGTATCTGAGCGTCGAAGATGCAACAAAACTTGATGATGTTCGGGAGGCGTTACTTCGAGAAGATCTCGAGTCTGCTTCTCAATATGGCCGCGTGTATCGTCTCGAACCTATTAATCAATAATTGACTTCACTTTCTTGGTACGAGTTGAGTTTCTGTCACAGTTGCTTGTTGCCATTCAGCAATTGTTACATAACAAGTTAAGGAATGGTACGAAGCTTGTCGAGTTCCATACCGGTCCGCTGTAGCCACTCTAATCCCCAAAATTCTTTCGATACTCCTCTTCCAACATAGCTACCTCATCATCCGTAAACGCCTTAAACTCCTTTGTACGGGCACGTTTTGATAACCGGCCATCATTTTGACGTAAGAAACCAATCAGGTTTTCCATATCCTTATCTGGCATATCAAAATGCTCTCCTATAAACGTCCTCATTTTGTCATGGCGCTCCAGGTATTGGACTTCCTCTGGCAGGGTATTCATAACCGTTTCTTCTACGCATTCATAGAGAAACTCCGCTTGCTGGGTCGCATCAAAGTAACGGTATAGATCAATCGTATCATTTTGCACCTCTACATTACCGTCAGGAGTTGCTTCCCATTCGATGAAATCAAGAAGTGGCTTTGAGTACGATTCCAATACTTGTTTATAATCATCAATTCGGTCAAGGATCACCGCTGATACGGGAAAGATCAATCCTTTGGGAGCAAATTCTTTCTTGGCTAATACATGATGAATCAGAAATCGATGCACACGGCCATTGCCATCTTCAAAAGGATGGATAAATACAAAGCCAAAGGCAATGAGCGTAGCTGCTAATACCGGATCGTAATCGCTATTAATTAGTGAGTTGTTGGCATCTAATAAGCCTTCAATTAACTGTGGGACATCCTGCCATCGGGCGGAAATGTGATCCGGGACAGGCTTACTATTTACTCGATTGTGTACTCCTACAAAACCTCCTTCTTTTCGCCAACCCATTTCTACAAACCGCCGATCCTCTATGACAATCTCCTGGAGCCGTAATAATTCATCTTTGGTGAGCTCTTTCTGACCGGCCTGACCGATTGCTTTTCCCCACCGCTGGGCTCGATTTTCCGGTGGCGTTTCTCCTTCAATTGCATAAGAAGCTTTTGAGTCTTTTAACAGCAGAAACGCCGCAGCTCTTGACAATAAATCCGGATGAATCTTCCCGATCGTTTCTTTAACCTTCTGTTCTAATTCTTCAACACTAAAACGTTCAAGTTTTTCCGTTCGGCGAATAAGTGGACAGAAATCTTTGTTCCCAGGCAGGTTATTCCAAACCCTGTGGCGCTTAGATCGTTGTTTGGATCCGGGATATTGCAAGTCGGGATCAAGTGCATCTACATAATTCCCGGTTTTTACATCAGCTATCTCAAGCTCCTCACCTGTTAACCATTCATAGAAAAACCAAATACGTCTGCTGTACTGACCGGTTGGTTGATCTTTGACGATAGCTTCAATCTCTCTCTTATCTATTGTTTCGAATAGTTTTTTAAGGACTAAAAGGTCCAATCCCTCGTATCTTAGAGCAAATACGAGGTGACCCAATAATGTAGGCTTGGGTTTCTGGACTGTTTTATATACTTGCCATCTATCTTCTTTATAACTCCTATGCTTTTCACTTATAGCCGAAAAAGTTTCAGGCAACGGCACTTTTAACCCGTATCGATAGATCAAAGCACTATATCCGGCCAGCTTCATACCGGTTTCCGGAAGGGTGTATTTCCTGAAAATAGTTATGTTTTCTTCAAATCGATTATTTTTGGGCATTAGTCATAGATATCGATTACTAATTATATGGGTACCAATATTACAAAATCTGATTACTTTTTATAAAAAATGTTTATATATAAAGCCTTTTTATTAAAAACGATTACTTTTTTTATAATGCGGGACTTGTAATGTCAAGTAACTAAACAGCTTGTCTTACTATGCTCCTTTCATTCGGCCTTGTCCAAAATTAGTTTCGATCTAAAGCCCATAAAAAACAGCTTCCAAATTTCCTTTCTAAGCCTCAATCTTTTTCGCCAACGTATTGGAAATCATTACTCTACCTTCAAAATATATAGCAGCCTATCAGCTCAATTCCTGATCAGGTCTTCAGGATAGGAAACTACGCTTTCATGTTCGTCATGGCCAACCGCCGAAACCCCGAACAGGTAGTTGTCGATCACGCCGTCGACCCCTTCGATATTTCCGATCATATCATTATTCAGCACACCGATGATCTCCCAGCCTTCTTCTTTCGCCATTTCAGCCATGAACCGGCCGCCGAACAAGCCCTGCTCTTCGCCCGACAGTCCGGCAAAGATGATGCTGTTCTCAAACTCATACTCCGACAAAATCCGGGCAGCCTCGATGGCACTGGCCATTCCGGTGGCGTTGTCCTTGGCGCCGGGCGCATCGGGGCAAAAGGTTTCTGATTTTGCCCGGAGCATTGAACAGTATGCAGAGGATCCTCACCGCTGCATAGTTTTAGGCCGGTATGTCGATTACTACAGTTTGGACTGTGTACTATGCATTTGTAGAGGGCTTTGCACAACCGGTCTTTTGCCCAATGCCTGCGTTATCGGTCGGTTGAAATCCTCACATATGGACTATATGCTGCGGTTACAACCTCCCTCTGGTCTTGTCCTTGAACAAAATCCCTGGTTCTGCAAAGCCCTCTTGTAATTCACTGTCCGGAGAAAATGGTGACACTTTTTCGTTGTCTGAATGAATGACTGTTTAAACTTCTTGAATAATTCCATTATTTTTAAAGGTTCTGGCTG
>JBBDNC010000047.1:0-32055 GCA_040877875.1 Balneolaceae bacterium
TCCCTCCATGAGGCAAGTAAGGATTCTATTTTTAACAATATTTATTTTACCCATGAGGATGTAAACCACTGTCAGGATACCACCCAACCCATTTACATTTTTAATGCGGACTCCAAAGATCTGGAACGGGTGAATTCAGTTCCCGAACAGGTTTGTGACGGCCTTGGACTGGCACGTTCCAGGATGAAAGTGTTGATCGACGATTACCGATGGAATATCAAGGATACGTTCGACACTCACCGGAGCATGACGTTATCCATGATCGATATGGACGACAACAAGGTGATCGGTCATCTGAATTTTCTGATTGACCAGGATTATCTGGTTAACGGGTTTCTGGCCCCTGAACTGAAAAAGAAATTTGGCCCCAGCCAACAAACAGGTGTAGTGGTCTGGCTTCGAAACTGGATGCTGGGGGATGTACTCGCTTCCTCGGATGAAAACGTTGAGTTCGACCGGGACCACATTCAACGGGATCTCCGTCAACGATTTCCCGATATGCTGGACAACTGGTCTCTCTACGGACAATTCCTGGAATCCCCGGCCATCGCCGCCTCCAACGCTTCCCTGATTCGAAACCTTGTTGTGCTCGGTACTGCTGTATTGGCCCTCTTCGGAGCTCTCATTTTCATGTATATCACAGCCAAAAGAGAACGGGAATTAGCCCAGCGCCAGGCAGGCTTCCTCGCCAATGTCACCCACGAATTAAAGACCCCGCTTGCCACCATGCAGGCAGCCGGTGAAAACATCTTCGACGGACGTGTTACGGACGGTGAACGGCTAAAAACCTATGGGAATCATATCTACAACGAAACCATTCGACTTCGGAAGATGATCGATAAACTCCTGGATGTGGCACGATTCGATTCGGGTCAGCCGATGGTACAGCAAGCTCCTCAAAAACTGGATGAGGTGATTCACGAGTATTATGACAAACACTATACCTATGTAACTTCCAAAGGTTTTGAATTTAATTTTAAAACAGAAGAAAATTTGCCGTTGATCATGGCCGATCCGGACCATCTGGAAACGATTGTGAGCAACCTCGTTGAAAACGCACTCAAATACAGCCTGGATAAAAAAATAGTCGGTCTTGAGCTGCGAAAAAATGAGAAAAACAAGGTTGTGGAACTATGGGTTAAAGATGGGGGAATCGGAATCCCCAAAAAATCACAGAAGCAGATCTTCGACAAGTTTTACAGGCTGGAAGATTCCATGACCGCCCGTACCAAAGGTCATGGATTAGGCCTTTCAATTGTTAAAAATCTCGTTGAATTGAACGGTGGGGAAATCACCGTTCGCAGCAAACCGGGTGAAGGTTCAACATTCATTGTCAGCTTTCCGATATTAATCGGAGATGCCCATGAGTACAAGGAAAAGACCGAACCCTATTTTGATACCCATAAACAAGCTGAATTGAGTGACTATGCCCAATAATAACCCAAAAAAAATTGTGATCGTCGAAGATGAACCCAGCCTGGTATTTACCTTGCGGGACACCCTGGAAAATGAAGGGTATGAAGTATTTGTCACGGAAGAAGGCAATGGAGCGGTAGACCTCGTACAGGAAGTGGATCCTGACCTGATGCTGCTGGATCTTATGCTTCCCGGTAAGAGCGGCTATGATATCTGTAAAGAAATCCGGGAACTGCGGTTCACATTTCCAATTATTATGCTTACAGCAAGGGACCAGGAAATTGACAAAGTAACCGGACTGAATATCGGAGCGGACGACTATATCACCAAACCCTTCGGCGTCAAGGAACTCCTTGCAAGAATCAATGCCCGTTTGCGACGATCCCGCGCCTACTCAAATACCGGACCGATTGAGTCGCTCATGCTCGAACCGGTCAAAATCGATTTAAAGGAATCCAGAGTCATCAAACCGGGTCACAAGGAAATTGAATTGACCACCCGGGAGGTGGAATTGATCCGGTACCTGATAGCCCGTGCCAATGAGCCGATCTCAAGAGATGAGTTACTTGAAAAAGTCTGGCGGTATGAATTCAGCACCAATACCCGCACCGTGGATGTCCATATTTCAAAACTAAGAGCCAAAATCGAAATGCACCCGGATGATCCGCGTTACCTGGTGACACTTCACGGAGTGGGCTACATGCTGAAAATGAATTGAAACAAGAAGCCTTCAGCACGAATTGATTTAGATGATCTGCAACATGAATAAATTTCTATTCCTTTGCCCGTTTACGGATTTGTTCCAATCGTTCCCAGAGTTTCGGTTCACGCCCCTCTTCGCCCGGTTCAAACCAGGACTTGTCATCCAATTCATCCGGAAGATATTGCTGATCCACCCAATGATGGGGATGACTGTGGGGATATTTGTAATCTTTTGAAGCATTCTTTACATCCAGATACCTGGAAGCCAGCTTGTTGGCTGTCATATCGCGGAGATGGGAAGGGACCTCCCCGGCACCGTGTTGTTTGATCTCGTTGTTCACACTAAATACAGCCCCGGTGCTATTACTCTTAGGCGAGAGAGACAAAAAGAGACAGGCATGCGACAAAAAATAGAGTCCCTCGGGCATGCCGGTTTTGACAAACGCTTCATGTGATGCGTTGACGACCGTCAAGGCATACGGATCGGCCATTCCTACATCTTCGGAGGCAAAGATCAACATACGCCGAAAGATAAAATTGGGGTCTTCGCCCCCTTCGAGCATAGCATTCATCCAGTAGAGGGAAGCATCGGGATCCGACCCCCTCATCGACTTGATGAAGGCCGAAGCATAGTGATAGTGTTCATCACCCGACCGGTCATAGCGGACACTTCGCTTTTGAATCGACTCCCTGGCAATCTGAAGATCGATGCGGACACTCCCGTCTTTACTTTTGGGAGTGGACAATGCGGCCACTTCCAGGGCGTTAAGAGCATTTCGAATATCTCCTCCGGCATAATCCGCCAGATGATCTTTTGCGTCTTCGGTAATTGAAATCTTCATAAACCCGAGCCCCCGCTCCGGATCCTCCAGGACACGCCGGATCATCACCAAAACATGCTCTTTTGTCAATGGATAGAGTTCAAACAACTGGCAGCGGGAAAGCAACGGGCTGACCATGGAATAGAACGGGTTTTCGGTGGTGGCTCCCACCAGGGTAATGACCCCGGATTCCAGGTGGGGAAGCAGGGCATCCTGCTGGGCCTTGTTCCAGCGATGAATCTCATCAATAAAAAGGATCGTCTTACGTCCGTTCACCTTTTTTTGTTGTTCGGCCCGGGCTACAACTTTTTTCAGCTCGCCGATACCGTCCAGTACGGCGTTGATGACCTCAAACCGGGCGTCAATCTCTCTCGAGATGACGTGAGCCAGTGTCGTCTTGCCGGAACTGGGAGGACCGTAAAAAATCAGGGAACCGATCACTCCGCTTTCAATCATACGGCGAAGCATCTTCCCCTCCCCGACAAGTTGATCCTGCCCGACAAACTCCTCGAGCGACCGGGGTCTCATACGGGTTGCAAGCGGTTGACGACCCGATTCACCCGGATCCTCATCACTACTTTTATTGGCGGGATCATTTTTATTAAACAAATCCATCGGATCAGATCAGATAACGGGTTTCAGGTTGTGAAGTCTGTCTCCAGTGTCGTATCTATCCTCTGCTGTGAGGGTTGACACAGGAGTTTTTGATTCTGGCAATAAAAAAAATAGAAGCATAGCGGTGCTACGTGACTATTTTTTAAAGCAACCAGAGACAATAAGAGACCGCCAGCCGGCGGAGCATTGCATATAAATAGGATTGACATGGCACTCGGGGATTCCAAACCCATTACAAGGGTAAATTGTCATGTTTCCGCTTGGGGACCCGGTCCACCTTGTTATGGCAAAGATCAAAGGCACTGATTAATTTTTCCCGGGTTTCGCCTGGCAGGATAACATCGTCAATAAATCCGCGTTCAGCCGCTTTATAGGGATGTGCAAATTCTTCTTTATAGTGGTCTTCCAGTTCTTTTTGCTTTTTTCCCGGATCCTTTGCATTGGCAATCTCCTTTCTGAAGATGATCTCAACGGCTCCCTTGATTCCCATGACGGCAATCTCTGCAGTAGGCCAGGCGATGTTATAGTCGGCCCGAATGTGCTTGGAATTCATCACATCGTAAGCTCCCCCATAAGCTTTGCGGGTGATAACCGTCATTTTGGGCACCGTCGCCTCGCAAAACGCATAGAGAAGTTTTGCGCCGTGTTTGATGATTCCATTCCATTCCTGATCGGTGCCGGGCAGGAAACCGGGAACATCCTCAAATACAATAAGGGGGATATTAAAAGCATCACAAAAGCGGACAAATCTCGCACCTTTAACCGAGGCATCAATATCCAGCACACCGGCAAGTGAAAGGGGCTGATTGGCTACCACTCCGACTGTTCGGCCATCCAGCCGGGCAAAACCGACCACAATGTTGTCGGCGTAGTGTTCATGAACTTCCAAAAAAGAACCTTTGTCCATAATCCCCTCAATAGCGTCCTTGATATCATACGGCTTGTTGGGATTGTGGGGCACGAGTTCAGCAAGTCGTTTTGCCTTGTCTGCATCCGGCTTTATGGATTTCTGAGCCGGCACTTTTTCTTCACAATTCTGCGGAAGGTAGGGGATGAGTTTTCTGATTTCCTGAAGACAGACCGCATCATTTTCAGTTGCAAAATGGGCTACACCGGACTTCGTGCTGTGCGAGAGGGCGCCGCCGAGATCTTCCGAGGTCACCTCTTCATGAGTAACGGTTTTGACCACATTCGGCCCGGTCACAAACATATAGCTTGTATTTTTCACCATGTAAACAAAATCGGTCAGCGCCGGGCTGTACACCGCACCGCCGGCACAGGGCCCCATCACTGCGGATATCTGCGGAACCACGCCCGAAGCCATCGAATTTCGCCAGAAGACTTCCGCATAGCCGCCGAGCGAACTTACACCTTCCTGGATTCGGGCGCCTCCCGAATCATTCAAGCCGATAACCGGCACACCGTTTTTCAGAGCCAAATCCATTATTTTGCAAATCTTTTCGGCATGGGTCTCTGATAAAGACCCTCCGAAGACCGTAAAATCCTGGCTGTAAACATAAACCGGGCGGCCGTGGATCTTGCCGTAACCGGTCACCACGCCGTCACCCGGAATCTGTTTTTTCTCCAGCCCGAACGCCGAACTCCGGTGAGTCACAAAAGCATCGATTTCATGGAAACTCCCCTGATCCAGCAGCAAATCGATCCGCTCACGTGCAGTCAGCTTCCCTTTTTTATGCTGCTTTTCAATACGCTTCTGCCCTCCACCTTTCCTGGACTCTTTACGCAATTTTTCAAGACGCTCAACCTTTTTATTTGTCGGCATGGCAAGTTAAGAATTAGGAATTCGACTTTGATCTGGATGTGGATTTCGGGGATCCTATCTCATTAAAAAATGCATGAAGGCGGTCGGTGAAATCAACGGGAGCTTCCTCATACATATCAATATGATTTCGTTCAAACACTTCTTTTTCGATATAGCGGGTTGCGGACTTCCAATCATCAAAGGTAGCCAAAACAGCCAGGGTTTCCTCATAAGCCTCGCTCGACCCGGTAAAGATTTCCTCTATGAACCGTTCCTCATCGCCGGACATCCATTCCGTTAAAGAACGAATCTTTGCATCCCTCTTTTCCTGTTCTTCACCTGCGAGATCAATGATCGGTTCCTGCTCTTCCATTTCTTTTTCTTCAGAGCCATAGGGGGAACCCTGTTCTTCTTCCGGTACAAAATTTTGCCAGAATGCCGGGCTCTCGTCAGAATCATTGATTTCTTCATCCTCGTGTTCCGTTATTTCTTCCTGCCTGTTTTCTTCCTCCCCCTTCTTCTTTTCATTTTCCAAAGCCTTCTCTTGCTGTGGCTGAGGCTGCCCGTCAGATTCTGTACCGGTTTCTATCATTTCCCTGTTTATTTCATCGAAATGGCTACCGGAGTCTGGATCCACCGTCCCGCCTGCAGACGCTTCATCCACCCGGCCTGCCTCCCGCTTCAATTCCTCATCTTCACCGGTAAACAGTGTATTAAAAGAATCCTCGTGTTCCTCTTCAACTTCCTCGTCCGGCTCCTCTTCTTCGGCATCCGTATCCAGCCTGAATCTGTGGTGAAGAGAGAGTTCTGTTTCATCCTCCCCTGTATTCGGATTCCCGCCAACCTCAATATCGTAGTCAACGGACGGTTCTGCAGGCCCTTCTTCACTCTCTTCCGCAGGGGATTGTTCGAACTGGGAAAACATCCTGTTAAAAGATTCCGAATCCTCCTCTCCTTCTTCGTCCGATTCATCTGTTATCCCTTTTTGCGATTCGGAAGGATCAGAAGTATCGGTTTGGGAAGACGGTTTTTCTTTCTTCTTTTTAACCGATTCCTCTTCCTGACTGGCTCTGTGGCCGGTATCGGAAATTTGATGACTCCTGTCAAAAAGAGTGGCCTGGGCTTTCTCTTCTTGATCCAGATCCAGCATATCAGGGGATGAGAGGACTTCAATGAACTGCGATCTCGTCAGAGGTCCGTCCATCAAATCAAACTGCCGTGCGATACGGGGGCGCTGTTTGTCTTCAAAAAACAGCCGGAGAAGATCGGTATCCAGTTGATCTTCGAGTAACCGGAATAACGGCTCGAGCAACTGTGTCCAGTTCAAAGCATTATAACTGCCCACCAACTTGTCGTCCACACGGCTTATGACGGTACGGCATTGCTCCAGCGATAATTCTTTAAGCCCTTTTTTGTACGCATAGCGAACGGGAGCGATCGCCAGATGCTTGAATACCACGATATTTGCTGTTGCTTTTTCAAGTTGATCGACCGACTTCGACTGGCCGGGTCCGTAAAGAATGGCCGGGATCTTTTTTCTCGGCTGGATCAGAATCGCCAGGGACTCCTCCACAGCGGTTTCGAATACACCGCCGACAAACAGTTTTGGCAATCGTGCATTATTCAGCAGGGCTTCTGTAAAATCCTCCCGGGCCCGGATCGAATCGGGACTGCTGAAATCCACCCATTCACTCTCCGAACGTACTACGGATTCACCTACCTTTCTTTTTAACTCAATCTCAATACGATCAACAATAAAGCCGGGAATGTTGAACTCCCGAAGTTCATGAGGGTAGAAAAATTCCTTTTTAGATGGCAATTGCCCTGTCAATTTCCCTGTTACTTCTCGAATAATTCTATCCATTTTATAACCTTATTTATCTGAATCGTTAAAAATCCTACGTCAAAAAATAGCTAATTTCAAGTTATGATTTATCGGACCGGCAAAAGAATGAAGGAGTTGAGATCCCTGTTTGGATATATTCTTGTTCTATACAGGGATTTCCACAGGATTTGCCTGCAATGGGTACACCCTTAAACCGGGTGGTCCCCCTGCTTTTAATTCGAATGATGTTTTTCATTTTAGGGCGGTGTGCGTACCTTTTGGCATGATATCACTCAGTGTTCACAACCTCGGAAAAAATTACGGGCAAAATATTGTTTTCCGAAATCTTTCCTTTGGCTTCCCCTCACAGGTAACGGGAATTGCGGGGAGTAACGGTTCGGGAAAATCAACCTTGCTCCGATGCCTGGCCGGGCTGTTAAAACCGTCCGGGGGCACTGTAAGCTGGTTTCACGACAAGAACGAAATAGCCTTTAAAAAATTGAATCAGGTACTTGGTTTTACCGCCCCCTACATCGAACTGTACGAAGGGTTGAGCTCACGTGAAAATCTGGAGTTTCTTTTGGACCTTTCGAGAGGCCCGAATAACGATAAGGAAACAGATCTTGACCGGCATTTAGAACGCTTCGATGCATCAGCTTTTTCGAATAAAAAATATGGAGAGCTTTCTACCGGCCAGCGGCAAAGGGTAAAACTGGCAGCTTCCTGTCTGCACCGCCCATCGATCCTCTGCCTGGACGAGCCCGGCTCCAATCTTGATCCAGGCGGGAAAAAACTTGTCAGAAAAACCGTTGAACAATTCAAATTGGAAGACAAGATGGTCCTCATCGCCTCTAACCTCGAAGAAGAACTCGAACTGTGTGATCAAATCATCAACCTTGACCAACCTGAAAAGAAGTTGTCTGACCGATGACGGGAGTCATGAAAAATGAGGATCTCGAATACCTTCATAAAGCTGATACCGCCATACAAAATTCACCTTCTCCATTGTAAATGAAAATACAACATTCAATTCGCCGACCGATTGGCAAACCCCTTGATTTTACGATCTTGAAAGTTATCTATATAACGCAACTTAATTCATAATTCTTTCCGCCGGGTGGCGGACACAATCCCTAATTCTTAAATTAAAAAAATGTACACCCCTGAAGAGAATAAACTTGCCGAACGGCTGTTAAACCACAGTGTATCCCTTCAACCCGGAGAAAATATCCTCCTGCAATCGATCGGATTCAATTCCATCGGCCTGCTTCGAGCCCTCGTCGAGACGGTTCGTGCAAAAGGTGCTAATCCGTTTGTCAAAATTGAAGATCCGGAAATCAACCGGACCCTTCTGGAATCGGGGGATGCAGATTTCTGGAGCAGACAAGCCAATACCGACCAGCTTCCCCTGATGAAACAGATGGATGCCTTTATCGGAATCAGGGGGAGTGAAAACATTTATGAAAATTCCGATGTCAGTTCAAAGCAAAACAAAGCATATTCAGAACATTTTCTGAATCCCGTACACTTCAAAGAGCGGGTCAATCATACGAAATGGTGTGTGTTGCGTTATCCTTCTGCCGCATTTGCCATGAATGCAAAAATGCCGACGGAGCGTTTCCGGCAGTTCTATTTTCAAGCCTGCCTGTTTGACTATACCAAATTAAAAGAAGCCATGAAACCGCTTGAGGAGCTCCTTCGAAATACGGACAGAGTTCGACTCAGGGGAGAGGGCACCGACATTGAGTTTTCCGTAAAGGACCAAAACTGGGTTCCCTGTTACGGCACCCGCAATATCCCCGACGGCGAACTGTTTTCGTCCCCCCTGATTGCATCCGTAAACGGGGACATCTCCTACTCAGCCTCTGTTTACCAGGGCAAGCCGTTTGAATATGTAAAACTCAGAGTTCAGGATGGAGTCGTGATCAATTTTGACTCATCCGATAATGAAGCATTGGAAGAGATTCTGGATACCGATGCCGGGGCCCGGCAGTTCGGGGAGTTCAGTTTTGGCCTGAATCCGGTCATCGACCAGCCGATGTATGATATTTTATTCGATGAAAAAATCTATGGTTCCAATCATCTCACACTCGGCCACGACTATGAAGATGCCCCGAACGGAAACGAGAGCAGTATTCACTGGGATCTGGTCTGCATCGGACCGGACGTCTACCTGGACGGAGAGAAAATTCGCGAGGGACGCCTGTTTGTCAAGGATGAGCTGAAGGGCCTGAATCCGGGTGCTTTGTTAGGAGATGAATAGGTGTGATGAATAAGTATTCATCTCCATTCCAATCCCGCTGACCCGCATTCTTTATCAGACGCCAAACGCTCATTTTTTGAATTCGCCGGCCGGCGGACACATTTTTTGAACGCGAAGTGCCCATTTTTTGAACGCGAAGCGATATGCGGGCTATACAGAAACCTCACCCCACAGTTGCAGGTGACCTGTCCGGTCAGCCACTAACGGGTAGTATCCGCCGTGTGGGTCCCCACAGTGGCTTACACGACTCCTAAGTTTCTTCCGCCCACGCTTCTACGTCGTTATACAATTCGGCAAATTCAAGATGGTTTCCGTCCTTGCTAACCGTTGCATCAAACTCGACGGCTTGACCTTCATCCTCTCGCTGAATCAGTTGCCTGGCGATTTGGTTGACAATTTGTGTCTGCATGACGCGCTTCAACGGACGTGCCCCGTAAACCGGGTCATACCCTCTGGCAGCAAGCCAGTCTTTAACGTTGTCACTCACATTCAGCTTCACCTTGTTTTTATCCAGCATCCTGCCAACCCGTTGCAATTGAATATCCACGATAGAGCGGATATGCTCTCGGGTAAGCGGATGGAAGATCACTACATCATCAATCCGGTTCAAAAACTCCGGACGGATAGTTTTCCGGAGTTGTTCCATCAGCTTGTTCTGCAACTCCAGATACTTGCTGTCATTCATTTCGCCGCTGCTTTTCTCCAGCTCCTCCGAAATCAGGTGTGAGCCGATATTACTGGTCATAATAATAATCGTATTCGTAAAATCAACCGTCACACCTTTATTGTCAGTCAGACGGCCGTCATCCAGTACCTGCAACAGGATATTGAAAACGTCCGAATGTGCTTTTTCAATTTCATCAAGCAATACCACAGAATAGGGTTTGCGTCGGACCGACTCGGTGAGTTGCCCCCCTTCATCGTATCCAACGTATCCCGGAGGTGCCCCTACCAGCCGGCTCACACTGTGTTTTTCCATATACTCGCTCATGTCGACCCGGACCATTGCCTCTTCGTCGTTGAAAAGAAAATTGGCCAAAGAACGTGCCAGTTCCGTTTTCCCAACACCCGTGGAACCCAAAAACATAAAGGAGCCGATCGGCCGGTTTTCATCCTGTAATCCCGCTCTTGAACGCCGTACGGCATCGGAAACAGCTTCAATCGCCTGATCCTGTCCAACCACACGTTTGTGCAGTTCTTCTTCGAGCAGTAAAAGTTTCTTACGTTCGCTCGTCAACATTTTCCTGACGGGAATACCGGTCCACCGGGAAACGATATCCGCGATATCCTCTGCTTCTACCTGCTCCTTTAACAGCGAACTGTTTTCACGGATTTCATCTAATTTTTTCTGGGTCTCCTCAAGATCTTTCTCAAGCTGGGTAATGGTTCCATAACGGAGTTCGGCAACCTTCTCGTAATCTCCGGCCCGTTCCGCCTTATCCGCCTGATTGCGGGTGGTTTCGATCGCCTGTTTCAGTTCACGTGTTTTCTGAATCAGATCCCGTTCCAGGTTCCACTGGCCTTTCATCGATTCGCGCTGCTCTTCCAGATCTGCCAGTTCCTTTTCAATGGTTTGGGTCTTGGAGTCATCCTTTTCACGCTTCAATGCTTCCCTTTCGATCTCAAGCTGGCGAATTTGTCGCTCGATATGATCCAGTTCTTCCGGCATGGAGTCGATCTGCAGACGCAGCCTGGAAGCCGCTTCATCTATCAGGTCAATAGCCTTATCCGGCAGGAATCGTTCGGAAATATAGCGGTGTGAAAGTTCGGCTGCAGCAACCACCGCACCATCGGTAATCCGTACCCCGTGATGGAGCTCATAGCGCTCCTGCAGGCCTCTCAAAATGGAGACGGTATCTTCAACACTCGGTTCATCGACGAGTACAGTTTGCAGGCGCCGTTCCAAGGCCTTGTCTTTTTCAATGTATTTTCGGTATTCATTCAACGTGGTCGCCCCGATCGCATGCAGCTCACCCCTGGCCAGCGAAGGTTTCAGGATATTGGCGGCATCCATCGAACCTTCAGTCGCACCGGCTCCCACCAGCGTATGGATTTCATCAATAAAGAGAACGATCTCCCCGTCGGAGTCAATCACTTCTTTCACGACTGCTTTAAGCCGTTCCTCAAATTCACCCCTGAATTTAGTACCGGCTACAAGTGCTCCCATATCCAAAGCAACGATTCGTTTGGATTTAAGTCCTTCCGGAACATCGCCCCGGACGATCCGCAGGGCAAGGCCTTCCGCAATCGCAGTTTTACCTACTCCCGGCTCCCCGATCAAAACCGGGTTATTTTTGGTTCGGCGTGTCAGGATTTGCATGATCCGCCGGATCTCGTGGTCCCGTCCGATTACCGGATCCAGTTTATTCTTTTCCGCCTGTTCATTCAGGTCGATCGCATACTTTTTCAATGCATTATAACGGCTTTCCGCATTCGGGTCGTCCACGGTCTGTGAACCGCGAATATCCTTCATAACCTTCAGAATCTGGTCTTTGGTAACTCCCTTGTCTTTTAATAATTCAGCAGCCTTCCCCCCTCGTTCTGTCAACCCGATCAGAACATGCTCCGAACTGATATATTCATCTCCCAACTCGGAAGCATGACTTTGAGCTTTGTCAAAGACTTCCTTGGAGGCATTGGAGAGATACTGGCCCGAAACGGATGCTCCTTTTACGACCGGCAGGGACTTTATTTTTCCGTCGATTTCTTCCCGCAGCGGGTTCACGGAAACCCCCAGTTTATTGAAAATCGTAACCACGACGTTCTCCGAGTCGCTCAGCAGCGCTTTTAAAACATGGAGAGGCTCGACCGCCTGGTGGTTTTCATTTTGAGCTAATTCCAGGGCTGCCTGAATCGCCTCTTGTGCCTTGATGGTAAATTTGTTGAAATTCATAATCTTCTGACTCTGTTGTTAATCATTTGATTATCAGAAGTACCAATTTCATACCGAACAGGGATTTATGTCTTTCTTTCAGCTATCTCTGCCTCTCAGACATGACTTTTTTTCCTCTTAATGCCGATCTCTCTCCTGTTTGGCGGACAAACTCCTTTTTTGTCAGGACGGACTGCCCAGGCCCGATCCGTTTTTATCAGCCCTATCTCCTACAGGTTGACAGGAGTATTGGCCACCGTAATATTGCCGGACCGTACCTCATCGTCAATCTGAAAGAATAACTTAATGAACTCGTTCTGGCCGATTAAGGTTTTCAAGCCGAACATATTTGTGAATTCTTCCTGATGTTGAAAATACGTCAGGGCTAATTGGGCTTTGTACCGGAGATGATGGCTGGAGCCGTCCCGTCTGATTTTAGCCAGTTCCCTTGTAATCTTTTCGGATTGAAATTCAGGATAATCCGTTTTAAAGATCACAAGATGGTAGAGGTTAGAATCAACAAGATCTTTGTTGTCGGATTTGAGTCCGCTTAACAGAGAATTCTCTACGGTTTCAAAAAACCTGGCTATTGCCAGACTGTCTGCTTTAGAACTGTCCCGGGCTACCAGGCTTTCCGCCTTTACAGATGAGGTTTCAAAAGCAGCAAAGCCAAGTGCAAAGATTGTTATACTTAAAACTGCTTGTTTGAGTAACTTCATGATTTATTAAGGATTTTATTGTGATTGATTTCCAGGCAATTGTGCCTTGAAATAATTCATCCAAAAGTTAGCACGATATTGCTTCATAAGTCAAGATTTTATCCACATATTCTTGTCATACTCTCTGATATCGTATGACATATTTACATGGTTTTTTTATGAAAGCACTTCCATAAAATCGAATCTCAAAGGATTCGAAATAAACGAATAATTAAACGGTCATTTTCTGTTCTATATCTTTCTAAAAAAGCCCTTTCATATCTTTATTATTTATAAAAACGCTTCCATATTTTATATATCAATAACCCTCTATACCTGACATAAATACATTAATAATTGCATACACTTTTAATAAAAAGCGCTTACAAATGATCTAATTATTTATATAAAAGCGTTTCCTGAATATCGTATAACTATTCTGTCATGAAATTTTTCTTTGATTCTGAGCGTGAAACAGGCCGATTGTCAAATTTCATAAGCAGTAGGGGACTCCCGCCGGAGTCTGTCGAACACGGATGAGGATTATAAATAGCCGGCAGGAGGAAACGTACAAAAGGAGAGTATCGTTGATACGACAGGAGGGGGAGTAACGTTAGCTTTCAACTCAACGAAATCCATGATCTGAAACCATGAAGAAAAAAATTCATAATCTGACACTCGAACTGGTCCGGGGCGACATCGTTCGTCAGCCGGATGTGGATGCCATTGTAAATGCAGCCAATGCCCAGCTTCGCATCGGCGGTGGAGTAGCCGGTGCCATTCACCGGGCATGCGGCCCTGAACTGGAACGTGAAACGCGTTCTCTGGCACCCATTTCACCCGGACAAGCTGTGATCACAAGTGCACCCAATTTACCGAATCGCCATATCATACACTGTCTGGGGCCGGTGTACGGGCAAGACAAGCCATCGGATAAGTTACTGGCCGACTGTTACCGGAATGCACTGAGGCTTGCTGAGGAAAACGGACTGGAATCTCTTGCTTTTCCTGCAATTTCAACGGGTGCCTTCGGTTATCCGATGAAAGAAGCGGCGAAAGTGGCCATCCAGGCTATTCGTGAAGAAGCCGAAAAACTCCAGTCGGTTCGAACCGTCCGGTTTGTGTTATGGGGAGAAGATGCTGTTCAGATCCACAGGCAGGTACTGGAAGCTGCTTAAGCTTTACTTTTCCCTCTCGTCTGCCAGTTCCCTGAACAACTTTTCTTCTTTTTGTGATAGATTCTCTGGAAGCTCTATTCGAATCCGGACATAAAAATCTCCTTTTTTACCTCCGCTATTCATCGAAGGCATTCCCAGTCCTGACAGGCGAAAAAGTTTTCCTCCCTGCGTACCGGCCGGGATATTCAATTTCACTTTACGGTCAAGCGTTTGCACTTTCGTCTCGCCTCCCAAAACGGCAGTATAGAGATCGATCGGATGGTCATGATAGATATCATTACCCCGAACTTCATAGTTCTCTTCCGGACGGATATTGATTTTTAAATACAGATCTCCGCGCCGGCCGGTCAGAGCGACATTTCCCTTGCCTTTGAGCTTTAATTTTTTCCCATCCCGGATACCCGCCGGAATTTTCACATTCACCCGTTCCCCATTGATCCTGAACTGCTTTTGGGTCCCCTGATAAGCCTCCTTCAAAGAGATGTCGACCGATGCAGCCGTGTCTTGTCCGCCGCCAGCCTGGCGTCCGGTTTGGCGGTGGGCCTGTTGTTGGGTGCCTCCAAAACCCCCTCCCCCGAAAAGGGTCTCAAAAAATGAGGAGAATGGGCTTCCGCCTCTTCCCTGCCGACCCCTTTGTCCGCCAAACACATCTTCAAAATCCATATTTACGCGATATTGACGGCTGCGGCCCTGGCCGGCCCCCTGACCGGCATATCTGGACCAGTCAAAATCATTAGCGCCCTGTCCGGCCTGCTGATACTTTTTCCAATCGGATCCTACGCGGTCATATAACTTTCTCTTTTCGGGGTCTTTCAAAACTTCATAGGCTTCCCCCACTTCCTTAAATTTTTCTTCAGCTTTCGGATCGTCGGGATTTTTATCCGGGTGATATTTGGAGGCAAGTTTCCGGTATTGCTTCTTGATCTCTTTTTGAGAAGCATTCCGGTTAACTCCCATTATTTTATAATAATCCTTGTACTCCATAAGCCAATCATCACTCTTTATTCCGTACTTCTGATCTTTTGGTCAATTTATTTGATTCATCTTCACGAATCAGATGATTTAAACAAACTTCAGAACGTGCCGATAAATCCCTCCACTGATACGCAGGGATATGGGGATAAACTACACCCTCTTGTAAATTCAGTAAAGCAAATGAAATGCCAGAGAGTGTAAAAGAGTGATTTTGACAAGGTTAGCGTCTAATTGTCGGTATTATGCAGGCCCCACGTGCCTTTAAAGAGAAGATCCCCCGTCCCGACAGCCTGCCGGCCCTCGTGGCGGAGGAAGCGGATGAGAAAATACTAAAAGTAAATTCAAATGGACCTGCTCCCTTATCCATGATCCAATTAGCGGATTTCAAACGCGACAAACATATTTTGACTGCCCCGTGTGATTCTCAAAAGGGCTACATCCCGGCCGGCTGATATCAGGCTTTCCATGGCTGAATAAAACTCATCACTGCCCGTTACAGGCTGATTTTGCACCTGGGTAATCACATCTCCCTGCCGGAGACCTTGTCGATAAGCACCGCTTCCGCGTTGAATATCCGTCACAACGGCTCCATCTACACGGGTATCGAGATTCAACTGGCTGCGAATTTCATCCGTCAGATCCTCCACCCGGAATCCGAGTTGGTCTTCCAGGCCTTGTCTCTGATCGTCCGGCACAGAGGCTACCGTCTCATCTGTCGGGAATTCGTCAAGAGTCACCGTCACTGACAACCGTTCCCCGTCGCGGAAAATTTCCAGTTCAACGTCAGAACCGGGTTCTAAATTTGCTATATTCATCCTGAAAGCTGACCAGTCCCGAATCGGCTCTCCGTCTTTTCTTAAAATCACATCTCCTTCACGCAAGCCTGCCTCGTCAGCCGGCCCGTCGGGCTGGACACTTCCGATCACAACTCCGAAATTTTCATCCAGCTCCAGGGCACGTGCCATCACTTCGTCCACCATGCCGCCCTGGGTAATACCCAGGTAACCTCGTATGACCCTGCCATCTTCAAGAATCGATTCCATGACCATTTTTGCCATATTCACGGGGATCGCAAAACCGATTCCCTGGTTCCCTCCGCTTCGACTGGCAATCGCCGTATTAATTCCTATCAATTGGCCTTCACTGTTGATCAAGGCTCCTCCGGAGTTGCCGGGGTTAATGGCGGCGTCCGTCTGGATATAATTTTCATAGCTCGTTAACCCGAGTCCCTCTCTGCCTTTCGCACTCACAATTCCCATTGAAACCGTATGTGCAAACTGCTGATTCAATGGACTGCCGATGGCCAACACCAGTTCGCCGACACGTAATTGGTCACTGTCACCCAATGGAATTGCAGGCAGGTCGTTTCGATTTACTTTTAATATGGCAACATCCGTTGCAGGATCTGTCCCGATGACTTCGGTTTCCACTTCCTCTCCGTCATACATTCGCACATTAATCTCATCGGCTCCCTCAATCACATGATTATTGGTAATGATATATCCATCACTAGATACAATCACGCCCGAGCCCAGGCCTTCACGCTGAAATTCCCGTTCCCGGTCAAAACGCGGGTCGTCAAAAAACAGAGAAAACGGAGAACGCTGCCGGACTCTTACAGTCTGACGGGTCGTGATGGTTACGACTGTGGGGTTTGTGCGGTCAGCGATATTAACGATCGCATCATTGAATCCCTGCAGGGAAGGGGTCGAAGCTGTATCCGAAACCTGTATCGCGGATTTACTCTGATATTGAGGAGACTGAACTTCAGGAGAGGCTTCGTCAGACCCGTAATCGATTACAAAAGTGAATCCAAAATAAAGAACGGCAAGAAAAACTGTTACGAAAACACTTCGATATGTATTATTCATGAAGTCACAATGATTAGTATTGAGAATTTTTTTTAAAAAACCGTTTGATTAACACCCAATAACCGAATATTATTGCCCCAACAGGTAAAAATGCCGAGGTTGTGGGTCAACACAAACCCCGGCGCTAACTAACCTGCTCTCTTTGTTAGGGGATAACGTTAATAATTCCAGCGATTTTCTTACTTACTTGATCGAAATCTGCTTTTGAACCTTGTCTTTGCTTTTTCCAATCGAAACCGTCAAAATTCCATTTTCATAGGTGGCTTTCACGCTGTCCTGATCAATATTGTCAGGAAGCTGGAAAACCCGTGTAAACGATCCGTATGAGGATTCTACCTTATGAAACGTTTTACCTTCCGTTTCATTTTCCAGTTTTCGTTCACCGCTTATATTTAATCTTCCGTCCTCTAATTGAACCTTGATATCCTCCCTTTTCATTCCCGGAAGCTGGACATCAATTTCATATTGTTTTTCCGTTTCGGATACATCTATCCTTGGAACAAACGAATGTTTTCGGTTTGAAACCGCTTCGTTGAAAAATTCATCTAATACATCGGAGAATTTTGATCCAAAAAAGTCAGTATCCGGCCGGTTATATTTAATCAGTGTCATAATTTTACCTCCCAAGTAATAAGACTATTTATGGTTGACTTCACTTCTATAGATGCAAGATGAATGCCAACCGAAATACCGGGGGGAATTCTGACACTAAGGTTCGGAGAAAATGTTCTTTTTTCAGACTTACCGACAAAACAGTAGAGATTGTCAGAATACGATCGTCATTGTGTCTGAAAAGAAGGAAAGAAACTGACGTTTTGTTAGCACTTTACAGTTTGCAAGGATTGACACTATGTATCAATGAACAGAGTAGTTTGGCTGTAATAGAGAAGGGATTCAACTCTCTGCTTGCAGAAAACCGGGGGTGTCCGCTCTTAAACTGACAAACTGGAACCTTCCACCGATTGAGCAATGACAACGAACTCCTTTTCACTTTTGCGTTCTGCCTTCTCACTGTAGCCCTTCCGCCAGCCGGCGGATGACACACTGATCACTGGTAACTGTTTACTGGTAACTGAAATCATTTATTTTGGCCGTAGCTGGAATTCCATTCCTTGCTGACTAAAAAGGCCATTTCCAGGCTCTGCTCATAGTTCAACCGGGGATCACAATACGTTTCATAGTTCCGTTTGAGGCCGTCTTCGTTCAGGCCTTTCGCCCCGCCCACACATTCGGTAACATTATCGCCGGTAAGCTCGAGGTGGACGCCACCCAGGTAATTCGCTTCGGCTCTGTGTACAGCAAATGTCGATTTGATCTCCTGAAGGATATCATCAAAATTCCGGGTTTTAACATTTTGAGAGGTCGAAAATGTATTGCCGTGCATCGGGTCACAACTCCAGACAACCGGAAATCCTTCCCGGTTCACACCGCGGATCAATTTGGGCAAGTCCTCCTCCACCTCATCGACACCGAAACGCGTAATCAAAACGACTTTACCGGATTCATGGTTTGGATTCACTTTCCGGATTAACGTCAGGATCTGATCCAGGTCAAACGGCGGGCCTACTTTGATGCCAATCGGATTCTGTACTCCGCTCAGATACTCAACATGAGCATTATCCAGGCCACGGGTTCGGTTTCCAAGCCAGATCATATGACTGCTCAGATTATACCAGCCTGTTTTCCGGGGCACCCTGCGGGTTTGAGCCGCATCATAATACAGATTCAGGGCCTCGTGCGATGTATATATATCAATCTTTTGAAGAGTATTGAATTGATTCGGAGTGATCGACTCCATAAAGGTCACAGCCTTGTTGATGGAATGAACCATCTGCTCGTATTCCTTGTAATACTCATTGTTTTTCATGAAGTCGAGCTCCCACTGTTCGGGATGATGAAGATCTGCAAATCCTTCATCGGCCAGCGCTCTTAAGAAGTTTAACGTAAGGGCGGATTTATGATAGGCTGTAATCATCCGCTTCGGATCCGGTTTTCGGGATTCGACATCCGGTTCAAAACTGTTAATCAGATCTCCCCGGTAGTTCAACATTTTCTCACCCTTCACCACCTCATAGTCTTTGGATCTCGGCTTGGCAAACTGCCCGGCAATACGCCCGACTCTTACGACCGGAGTTCCCATTTCATGAATGAGAATAAAACTCATCTGCAACAGGATCTTCAACTGGTTCACAATCTTGGGGGCATTGCAGGCTTCAAAAGTTTCGGCACAGTCCCCTCCCTGCAGGAGAAAAGCATTTCCAGCCGCTACATCTGATAACTTTGACTTCAAAGCTTCAATTTCCCAGGAAGTCGTCAATGGAGGATACGTGCGAAGCTCGTCATAGGTCTTTTGCAGCTCATCCTGATCCGGATAGGAAGGCAACTGCTGAATTTCAAAGTCATTCCACGAAAGCGGATGCCATTCGCCTTTTTTAAGTTTTTCCGATCGTTTCAGAGGGGGTTGTTTAATAGCCATAATCAACGGGTACAATACCTGATTTCAGAGATAATTTTCAAATTTCATCAAGAGGACAAGATCCTCTTTTTAATATTAAGTCTCAAATATACAAACCTTTTTACAGATTATCTGAAAAGGATCTCAACCGGAACACCTGACCATGATTTTATCAAGAATCAACGGATGAGTTTGCTTCACCATTTTTGTATTTTGTAAAATTCGTCCATTAAAAAAATACAACGTTCTTGCGAGATCATATAATCGTTCGCGGTGCCCGTGAACACAACCTTAAAAATTTTGACATCGATATCCCCCGGGATAAGCTGGTTGTCATTACCGGGCTGTCCGGATCGGGTAAATCCTCCCTTGCATTCGACACGATTTATGCCGAAGGGCAACGCCGTTTCCTGGAATCCCTCTCGGCATATGCCCGGCAGTTTCTTGGGATGATGGAACGTCCGGACGTCGACTTTATCGACGGACTCTCCCCTGTCATTTCTATCGACCAGAAAACAACAAATCGCAACCCGCGCTCAACCGTCGGGACCATCACTGAAATTTACGATTTTCTCAGGCTCTTGTATGCCCGGATCGGAACTCCCTATTCCTATACAACCGGCAATCCCATGCAGAAACAGTCGGCCGATCAAGTCCTGAATAATATTCTTGAAATCCCGGCCGGCACCAAAGCGTATTGCCTCGCACCGGTGGTTCGAGGCCGAAAGGGACATTACCGGGAACTTTTTGAACAAATTCAAAAACAGGGATTCGTAAAAGTCCGGGTTGACGGAGAGCTTATTGATCTTGAAGAAGGCCTGAAGGTGGACCGCTATAAAACCCACAATATCGAAGTCGTGGTGGACCGGTTTATAATCAGTGAAAAAAGTAAAAACAGGATCTCCGAAAGCGTTCGCCTGGCCCTGGAAATGGCAGACGGGAACCTGATTCTGGCCATTCAGAATGAAAACGGGGAGATGAAAGACAAGGTTTATTCCATGAATCTATTCGATCCCGAAAGCGGACTCTCCTACGAAGATCCTGCCCCGAATCTCTTCTCCTTTAATTCTCCCTACGGGGCTTGTAAAAACTGCAACGGGCTGGGTTATGAATATGATGTAAGCCGGGAACTGGTGATTCCCAATCCAAAACAAACCATAAATGAAGGAGCCATTCGGTATTTGGGAACCCCGCGCGATATCTTTGCCTTCAAGCAACTCAAAGCAGTGCTCGATTCCCAAAATCTTGACTTTGACACCCCTGTCAAGGATTTTCCAAACGAGGCCCTGGATCTGCTTTTTGAAGGAGGCGGAGACCGGAAATTTGATGTGAGCTATGATTTTAAAAATAACAACGTTACATACAAACACAGATTTCCGGGCCTCAAAGCCATTATCCGGGATCAATATGAAGAGAGCAAATCGAGCAAACAGCAGGAGAAGGCAAAATCATTTCTGAAGAAAGGCACGTGTAACGTATGTAACGGCGGAAGACTGAACCGGGAGGCACTTTCTTACAAAATTGATGGTTTAACCCTCCATGACCTGGTGTCGCGCGATATTCAATCGCTGCGCACGACAATCGGTAATCTGAAGTTGAATAAACGCCAGCGAACCATTGGCCAACAGGTACTCAAGGAGGTTCGGGACCGCCTCGATTTTCTACTGAATGTCGGGTTGAGTTATTTGACGCTTAACCGTGAGGCACAAACCCTGAGCGGCGGGGAAGCCCAAAGAATTCGCCTGGCTACACAAATCGGAACTCAGCTTGTCGGAGTCCTTTACATTTTGGACGAACCCAGTATCGGTCTCCACCAGCGCGACAATATTCGTCTGATTCGCTCCCTGCAAACATTGCGAGATCTTGGAAATACCGTCATAGTGGTTGAACATGACCGGGAAACCATCGAAAACGCCGACTATGTAATTGATATGGGGCCCGGTGCGGGTGAACAGGGAGGGTCGATCGTCACCCAGGGAACTGCGGAAGAACTGGATCCCGATTCAATGACTGCCCGTTTTCTTCATGACAAGGAAGTAATACCCCTGCCTGAAAAAAGGCGAAACGGCTCCGGACAAGAGATCATCATTCGCGGGGCACGGGGCCATAATCTGAAAAATGTAACCCTCCAAATTCCCCTTGGCCGTTTTATCTGTGTGACCGGAGTCAGCGGAAGCGGAAAAAGCTCGCTGATCAACCAGACCCTGGAACCCCTGCTATCCTCCCTGTTTTATAACTCCAAGTCCGTGCCTCTGCCTTATGATGAGGCAGAAGGCCTTGACGAGGTAGACAAGGTGATCTCGATCGATCAAAGCCCGATCGGGCGGACCCCGCGGTCCAACCCGGGAACCTACACCAAGGTTTTTGACCATATCCGATCCCTGTTTGCCGAACTTCCCGAATCGAAAATACGGGGATACGACCAGGGGCGTTTCTCCTTTAATGTAAAGGGAGGCCGGTGTGAAACATGCCGGGGAGACGGGGTTCGAAAAATCGAGATGAATTTCCTGCCGGATGTCTATGTAGATTGTGAAGCTTGCGGCGGCCGCCGATACAACCGGGAAACCCTGGAAATCTATTACAGAGACAAAAATATCTCGGAGATTCTGGACATGACGGTGAGTCAGGCGTTTAACTTTTTTGATTCCCTCCCTTCGATCCGGCGAAAACTGGAGACACTCGTGGATGTAGGCCTGGGCTATCTTCGCCTGGGGCAACCCAGCACAACCCTCAGCGGCGGGGAAGCTCAACGGATCAAACTGGCAAGGGAACTCTCAAAAGTAGGAACCGGCGATACCCTTTATATTATGGACGAACCGACGACGGGGCTTCATTTTCAGGATGTGCGTATGCTGGTGGACGTCATCCAGCAACTGGTGCAAAAAGGCAATACGGTCATCGTGATCGAGCATAACCTGGATTTGATCAAGGCGGCAGACTGGATCATCGACCTCGGCCCGGAAGGCGGAAACGAGGGCGGGGAAATCATCGCCTCCGGATCGCCCGAGCAACTGGCACGGCAACCGGAGAAGAGTTACACCGGGAAATTCTTGCAGGAAGAGTTTCAACGACTTGAAATAGTCTCTTCCTGAGGGGGGAATCCCGCACGAATAGCAACAACCACCCGCGTATCAACGTTGTGGGGATGAATATAAATGAATGAATCAGATAAAATTCTCTGATATTCGATGCAATCGATATGGATATTGTATTATAAAGTTGTTCACCTGTTTTCTTCTCCCTATTTTATATTTTCATGCACATATTTAGAAAGCATATCATTCAGTGGGCGATAGGCCTGTTATTGATAACCGGACTGACGGCACACCTCGTCATTCCGTTTTCAAGCCAGGCTAAAAAGACAGCATTTGCCCAATGGCTGGATCTCAAAGTGGAAGATCAGGGAAATGAAACCGAATCTTCCCTCAGAGACCACATCCGGCAACTTCCTTTCCAAACGGAGAGTTTTGATCTGTTGCTTCAGGAAGCTTCTCTTCTGATTGTTGCCAATCAAAAGGAATTTAAACTTCCCGTTAAACAAAGCACCGAAGATTCGGAAAATCTTGGGCAATGGCTCATCAAGCAGTGGTCGATCCACCAGGATCATTCCAGCCGGCAGGATGCGGTTGTCCCTGAATCCATATTCTCTTCTCAAAAATGGCATCTTCAACAATCGAATTTTCTGAAGAGCATTCTGTCTCCATCGAATTCCCTGCAGCTTCTGCCAAAAACGGATGCGATTACCCCTGATTTTGTCGTCAGGCTGCTGACCCTCCCATTCTTAAGCGGCATCTCGATCAATGCTCCTTAGGCCTTCCCTTTCCCTGACTTTAAGCTTATTCCCGATATATAATCATTCATTAACGGGTACGTGCTGTGTCATGTACTTTTTTAACTAAAAAATTCATTTTAAAACTTGTGTTGCCATGAAAGGAAATGGAGTTAAAATCGGCTTTATTGTATTTTTTCTGGGGCTAACGCTCTGGTATCTGTTCCCTACAGTACAGTTAATCCTGGAAGAAAGATATATTGAAAGTATGCCTGAAGTAGAACAGGTTGCTTATCAGCAAGAAAACTATACAAAACTTCAGGATCTGCGGGAACGGTCGCTGTCCCTCGGCCTTGATCTGCAAGGTGGAATGCATGTAGCCCTTGAAATCGGTACTCCCCGGTTACTCGTTGAACTGGCCGGAGACTTTGGCGACGAATCCCTTGAGGAAGTCGTAAGTATTGCCGCAGAACGGGCTTTTGAACAGCGAACGGATCTTATTGACGAGTTTGTAGCTGAATTTGAAAGCCGGGACCCGGACGCCCGCCTCAGCCGTTACTACCGGTCGGATTCTGAAAACATCACACGCCGATCTACAAATGAAGAGATTGCCCAGTTTCTGAAAAACCAGCGGGATGAAGCGGTAGACCGTGCAATTGAAATTATCCGCTCCCGTGTAGACCGTTACGGGGTCACCGAACCTTCTATCCTGAAACAGGGCAACAACCGGATCATCGTTGAGCTGCCGGGAGTAGATGACGAAGAACGGATTCGAAACCTGCTGAAGGGAACTGCCCGCCTGGAATTCCGGCTGGCTGCGGATCCCGATGAATTAAACAGTGCCCGTCAGAGCATTGTCAGCCACTTCCAGTCGTTAGCCGAGGAAAGCGAGGAATTCGAATCCAATCCGCTTACCCAGGTATTGCAGACACAGGGAAACAATCGATATGTATTCGGTTATGCGGCAGGCACGGATACAGCCCTTGTCAACGAATTGATTACACGTGAAGATGTGCAACGCCTGCTGCCTCGCAATACGACCCTGATGTGGGGTGCAACTCCTTTCGCAGTACAGGAGGGACGGGATCTTTTTGAATTAATCGGAGTCCGCTCTCAAATCGAACTCACCGGCGATGTCATAGTAGAAGCCCGTGTTGCATTCGATCCGACGACCAACGCCGCTGAAGTTTCGATGAACATGAATTCGGAAGGTGCCCGGCGGTGGGCACGGATTACCGGCGCAAACGTCGGCCGGCCGGTAGCCATTGTACTTGACGGGTACGTCTATTCTTACCCCACCGTTCAAAACCGGATTAACAACGGCCGGTCCTCTATTTCGGGCCTCGGGGGAGTGGAAGAAGCAGAAGATCTTGTCAATATCCTGCTTTCCGGTGCCCTTCCGGCCCCGCTTGATATTATAGAGGAACGAACGGTGGGAGCTACACTCGGTGAATCCTCTATTCGGGCCGGATTTTTCTCGGTCATCTTCGGCCTGCTCATAGTCGCATTCTTTATGATCGCCTATTATCATGTGGGCGGCGCCATTGCAGATCTTGCGTTGCTTCTCAATATCATTTTCATACTGGGGATCCTGGCCGGATTCCAGGCAACTCTTACCCTGCCGGGGATTGCCGGGATTGTCTTGACCATCGGTATGGCCGTGGATGCCAATGTACTGATCTTCGACCGTATCCGTGAAGAACTGCGTGCCGGCAAGACCTTGCGTGCAGCGATCGATAACGGTTATTCCAATGCAATGAGTGCCATTATCGACGCAAACGTGACGACGTTTTTCGTGGGAATCATCCTGTACAGTTTCGGAATCGGCCCGATCAAGGGATTTGCCGTAACCCTGATGGCCGGAATTGCCGCTTCACTCTTTAGTGCAATTGTGATCACACGGGTCGTCATTGACTACCTGACAAGCGAAAAGAAAGCGAAAATCAGCTTTGGATAATCTCTCAATTGGAAAAGATCATTTTAATAAAAATTTTAAAACATTCGGGACAACATTATGAAATGGTTTGAAACACCAGATTTTAATTTTATACGCACACAGAAGTTTACCCATTACTTTTCGGGGACCATGATCCTCATTTCCCTCATTGCCATATTCAGCATGGGACTGAACTACGGAATTGATTTCCGGGGCGGAAAGGAATACGTCCTCCAATTTGACCAGCCGGTGGATGTAGTGGATTTACGCATTGCACTCACCGACCCGCTAAACACGGCACCGGAAGTAAGAAGGTTCGGATCACCGACGGAGATTATGATACGAACGGATGCCGAAGGAGATATAACCGATGTGCAAAATACCATTCAAAGCTCGGTCACGGAAAATTACCCCGGGAATGAATTCACATTCATCAAAACGGACGTTGTCGGCCCCCGGTTTGCCGAAGATCTCAAACTGGCAGCTTTGTATTCGATTTTGTTTGCCATGGGAGTGATCTTCCTCTATATCCTGATCCGGTTTAAAAAATGGTATTTCTCCGCGGGTGCTGTTGCAGCCTTATTTCATGATGTCATTATTGTGTTAGGGATCTTCACCATTATGGCAGAAATTGCGCCATTTGATGTAACGATCGACCAGGCGATCATTGCCGCTTTTCTCACAATTGTCGGATATTCCCTGAACGATACAGTTGTTGTATTTGACCGTATCCGCGAGAACTCCATCATTTTCAAAACCATGGAATTCAAGGAGATGATTAATAAAAGCCTGAACGATACCCTGAGCCGGACGGTCATAACTTCAGTGACTACCTTGTTTGTAGTAACTGTGCTATTTATCTTTGGCGGGGAAGTTCTGAAAGGATTTTCATTTGCACTGGTTATAGGTGTGATTTTGGGAACTTATAGTTCGCTGTTTGTTGCAAGTGCCCTGGTCGTTGAGCTGGAAGAAAGATCCAGGGTAAAATCCTGAAAAGGATCAAGACCTGCCTGGCAATAGATGTTGCCGGAAGATGACCCTGACGAGCCTGAACGAAAGGATAACGGGATGAAGTCCGACTGATCGGCTTTCATTTTCCGGCCTTTCCCGGATGGATTATTTGAGCGTGCAGGTTTTTATCATCCATTCGTTGATAATTTTAAACTACATTGCGGTACGGTGGGTGAGTTGTCAAATTTTTGACAATCCACCCGCAACCCGTAACACTAACCGGAGATAAACGATGAGTTTTAAAGTATCTGAAAAATACAATTGCGTGATCATTGAGTTTAAAGGAAACGTCATGGGAGGACCGGACGCCGTAAGCCTGAATGAAAAATTGCATGAATTGATCGACGAAGGGAAGACGAATATCGTAGTGGATCTTGGAAAAGTGGGATTCATGAACTCTTCCGGCCTGGGCATGTTGATCGGCGGACTCACAACCATGAGGAAAGCCGGCGGAGATTTGCGAATTGCCAACGCGACTGACAAAATTGAAAGCCTGCTGGTGATTACCAAGCTCATTACGGTCTTCAAACATTTCAAATCTCTTGATGAGGCGGTTGAATCGTACGACAAAAATGACAAGACTTCCAAAAATTAATTCATATGATGGGTACGAATCCTGCAGGTTGACGGGACTTTCGTCCTGTTGAATTGAAACAAATGGAACCGTTCACCTATATTTTTATTCAAAATTTAGCAATCAATCCACCGGTTCACAGATGATTCGCCGGACAAGAGCTCGAATCCGGGAATGAACCGAAATTAACCAATCAGTAAAGAACCTGAATTGTGACAGAATGAAGTCTTCACTGGCCTCTTTTTTAAAAAAACTATGACTGTACGTATTGTAATTGGCGCCCAATGGGGTGATGAAGGTAAAGGCAAAATCGTAGATCTTCTTAGCAAAGAGGCCGGATATGTTATACGCTACCAGGGAGGAGCCAATGCAGGCCATACCCTGAAATTCGATGAGACCGAAGTTGTTCTTCACTTGATCCCGTCAGGGATCTTTAACGGAAATGCCCGGTGCATCATCGGTAATGGTGTGGTTGCTGACCCGGAAGCCGTTGTGAAAGAGATTGAGAATATTGAAAAAATGGGCATCTCTCTCACCGGCAGGCTTTTTATCAGCGAGTCCGCACACGTTATTCTTCCCTATCACAAAATCCTCGACCATGTGAAGGAAAAAAGCCGGGGGGACGATGCAATCGGAACCACCGGCAGGGGAATCGGCCCTGCTTATGTAAGCAAGGTATCAAGAGTGGGTATAAGAATGGGCGACCTTTTACAACCGGACCTGCTCAAGTCCAAGTTAAAACGCAACCTGAAGGATATTAACAAAGCCCTGAAGCATATCTACGATGAACCGGCATTAGACTCCGGCAAGATGGCAGAATCGCTTGAATCCTGTGTCAAAC
Source organism: Balneolaceae bacterium (assembly GCA_040877875.1). Classification (GTDB taxonomy): domain Bacteria; phylum Bacteroidota; class Rhodothermia; order Balneolales; family Balneolaceae; genus JBBDNC01. The sequence goes on from JBBDNC010000047.1 coordinate 27,585, forward strand.
AGATTCAACCCTATATCTGCAATACGACCGAGATGCTCCATGAAGCCATCGACAACAAAAGTAATATATTACTGGAAGGCGCACAGGGAAGCCTGCTCGATCTGGATCACGGCACTTACCCCTACGTAACATCCTCCTCTCCTACGGCCGGCGGGGCCTGTACCGGAAGTGGAATCCCTCCGATGGCCATTACAAATGTGATGGGAATTACCAAAGCTTATTGCACCCGTGTGGGCAACGGACCGTTTCCCACCGAATTGAAAGACGAAACGGGAGAGAAACTGCGCAAGGAGGGACAAGAATTCGGTGCCACAACCGGCCGGCCCCGGCGTTGCGGATGGCTGGATCTTGTAGCCCTGAAATATGCGGTCCGTTTAAATGGAATGAATGAGTTGTCCCTCACCAAACTGGATGTTCTGGATCCGTTCGAATCGATCCGGGTTTGTACTGAATATGAAATTGACGGGGTTCGAACCGGAATTTTTCCTTCTGACCCTCATAAGCTTGAGCAGGTCAAACCGGTTTTTAAAACGTTTGACGGCTGGCAAACTTCTACACGAAATATCAGCTCTGCAGAAGAGTTGCCCGATGAAGCCAAGCGTTACATCGATTTTATTGAAGATTATCTCGGCACTTCATTCAAAATTATCTCCACCGGCCCCAAGCGTTCGGAAACGATTTCGCTCAAATAACCGGACTTGCAAATGGCCGATTCCAACCGCTTTTCAGTCATCTATCAGATCCAGGCAGATACCGAAAAAGAGGCCCGGCGAATCGGCAATGAACTCTGCATCGAACAAACCGCCGAACTGCCGGAAGATGTGATACCGGATAAAGTGAGACACTCTTTTCTGGGTGAGATTCAACAAATCTCCTCGATCCCGGCCGGGGCCTTTCATGTAACGGTGAGTTTCCCGGTTGCTGAAACCGGTGGTGAGGTATCTCAGTTTTTGAATCTCCTGAACGGGAACATTTCCTTAAAACGCGGAATCCGTATCCTTGACCTGGACTGGCAGCCCTTGACCGATTTGGCAACCGGTCCCCGATTCGGTATTTCAGGAATCCGGAATCTGCTTGAAATTCCAAACAGGCCCCTGAGTTGTACCGCTTTAAAACCGGTTGGCTTGAATTTTGCGGAGTTAGCGGACCTTTCTCACAGATTTGCCATCGGGGGAATCGACCTGATCAAAGATGACCACGGACTGTCAAATCAGGAACCGGCTCCTTTTGTAGAACGGGTAAAAGCAGTGACGGGAGCCATCCGGAAGGCCTCCAATAAAACCGGAAAAAAGACAGCCTATTTTCCGAATATTACGGCGGATGGCATTGAAACCTGGCGTCGATATGAAATCGCAGCGGACTTAGGGGCTGACGGAGTCCTGATCATTCCCCAGATTACAGGGTTAAGTACGCTGCACTCCATTGCAAAGTCTCATCCCCCGCTACCGATTATGTGCCACCCCGCTTTCTCGGGAAGCTATGTCCTGGATGGCCAACACGGATGTACTCCGGCATTTTATTACGGGTCTCTCTGGAGAGCCCTGGGAGCTGATGCGGTCATCTATCCCAATGCCGGAGGCAGATTTGCTTTTACGAAGGAAGAGTGTCTGGAAATCAACGGCCGGTGCAGAAGCAAAGACATCCCGTTTAAACCTATCTTCCCGATTCCTGCCGGCGGCATTCAGCGGGATACGATAAAAAAATGGATGGAGTTGTATGGACAGGATACTATATTTCTGGTGGGTGGGAGCCTCTATCAACATCCGAACGGACTGGAAACGGCCGCCCGTGAATTTCAAAATCAGATAGAAGAAGATGTCTGAACCCTATAAAGTGATCAAGTGCCGAAATTATCAATGGGATTCGATTGAGAAAAAAACCTACAAATCCGATTCGGACAGTTTTCGGGATATCCACCGTTTTTCACTCCTGACCGACGAATACAAAGACCTGAATTTCCATACCCGATACTTTGAAATTCAGCCGGGGGGCTATTCATCTCTCGAATACCACTGGCATCCGCACTCGGTGGTCATCCTGCGCGGGAGGGGTACCGTCATCCTCGAAAATGAATTACAGGAGATTTCCCTGCACGATGTGGTGTTTATTGCGCCGGAAACCATCCATCAATTCCATGCGGACAAGGATGAAAAGCTCGGATTTCTATGCATGGTAGACCGATATCGTGACAAACCCAGGGTTCCCGGCCCGGATCTTCTGCACAAACGAATTACGAATCCGGAAGTGCTCGAAAAAGTTAAACATTAAAAAAGCGTTAATTTAAATTGAAAATCAGGGACAGAAGGCTTTATATTGGCTCTGGGAATTGAGCTTATGAGCAAACAGGAAGTAATGGACTCGATCCCTTAAGCTGCACAGGTATAAAAAAGCGGGAATAGCTCAGAGGTAGAGCATCACCTTGCCAAGGTGAGGGTCGCCGGTTCGACTCCGGTTTCCCGCTCTCTTTAAAAGCCCTTTATTTAATTTAAAGGGCTTTTTTTATGTAATTTAGTGAAAATGTGTGAAACTTCTCGGTTCCATAAATGTTCCATTGAAACCAAAAATACCCCCAAAGTTCCATAGAAGTTCCACTAAGAAGTTGCGATCTTTTTTATCTTCACTTCGAGGTTTTAATCTACGAAAATGCCACGATTTAGAGGGTCCCAATTCAATTCTATCCTCAACTGAGCACGAGCCAACAACGTCCTTTCCGCCAACCGGCGGATACTGGTTCAGGAGACCAACCCTGCCCATAAGGGACTTTCACCCTCCAGATTAATGGTTTACATTACAGTAAGTCAAAGGCACCCATGCCGGTTACACACAATGCATTTCAAGCGGATTTTGTAAACCACGGATTGTATTGGGATTAAAGGCTTATAGTAGTTCCTGATTTTATTCACATTATTTATTTGAAATGGCAAAACCGCTTAAATACTGAACCGTTCGTGGGCATTGAAGCCGGGTAATAATTTCGAACAATTTTTACAATGAATAGCCAAAGAGTAAGAGACATCCTAAAACGATATAAAGCGAATTTTGCAAAAATTCATAATCAAGAGATATATAAGTGGCAAGCTGTTAAACAATTTCAAGATACTTGGAGCATTGGAACCAAAAACTTTTCAGAAATGCTGAAGACATCTCTTAGTAAAACTGAAAATTTGCTGGGGTCAGGTAATTACTTTCCAAGAAGAATGATTATTAAGAATGCTGAAAAAACCCCTAATGATGTTAGAAACCTTTTTAACTGGCTTTATGATGAAGAAAAGGATCCGATCTTAAGAATTGAAAAGTTCCAAAACGATATTAAAAGCCTAAATGATATAAATTTTCCAGGAACAAATTCATATCAGGATCATCGCGCAATTTCGGTATACCTATCGCTCAGATTTCCAGATTCTTACTATCTGTATAAATACACATTGTTTAAGAAGTTCGCGTCATTAATTGATTACCCATATGTACCAAAAATAGGAGCTCTTGAAAATATCACACACTACTTTTCAATGTGTGAGTTGGTTAAAGAGGAAATCAGAAAAGACAATGAGCTTCTAAAACTTCACAAAAATCGAATTCAAGAAGAGGAATATTTTGACAGTTCCTTTAATATTCTCACACAAGATGTACTTTATGCAATTATACATTTTGAAGTTGAAAAGAAAACCACAAAACAAGGTTCTGTTTCAGATCGGTTAGTAAAAACAGATGAACCTATTTCTTCACGAACAGAGCATGTAAATCTGCGTGGTTCTTTTACTAATCATATTGAAAGAGACAGAGAAAACAAGCGAATTGGAGAATTAGGTGAACTCCTTGTCATGCAATACGAAAAAGAAAGGTTGAAAAAACTTGGTATCAAAAAAAATCCAATTCATGTTTCTAAATCTAAAGGAGACGGTCTTGGTTACGACATACTTTCATTTAATGAAGATGGGGAAGAATTTTTCATTGAAGTTAAAACCACTGTACAAGGTATATCTACTCCGTTTTACATCACAAAGAATGAACTTATAAGAAGTGAACTACATAGTAGAAAATTCTTTCTTTACAGAGTCTTTGATTTCGATGACCAGAGGAATACCGGTAAGTATTCGGTAATAAAAGGCAGTTTATCCGATTTATGCAATAATCCTGTATTATTCAAAGTAAACTCAAAACAATAGTATGGAATGCCCCTATCAAAGCGGCTCAAGCGGACGAGTTTGCTGTTTGTGCCCTGAATAAAGTTGATTGCCTCGCCGCTTAGCCGCCAAACCGTTATACATCATCACAAACCATCCTGTTATGACCGATACTAAATCCGTTCGAAGCATCGCTGAGATCTGCAGAGGCAATCAAATTGATATTCCAGATACGTCAGGACTTTATGCGTTCTGGTGGATAGGTGATCGGCGTGAGCTGCTTGAAGCCCAGCTGTTACCGGAAAATTAATATGCTTGTTTTTCGGAAATTAGTGATGTGTGGAAAA
>JBBDNC010000048.1:0-31631 GCA_040877875.1 Balneolaceae bacterium
AAAATGAGCGTTGTTTTGCCCGATCCCGGCATTTTCGTGAATTTGAAATCCTCACTTATAGCTAATAAGCTATGGTTTCAATCCGCCGGCCGGCAGACAGGTTTTGATATTGAACAAAACCCCTGATTTTTCAAAACCCTCTCTCGTTCTATTAAATCTAATGACGGAAAAAATCGTTCATAAAATGCCTGAAAATTTGTTTATTTATGTAATGAGCTTATTTACAGAAAAAGATCATGGATTCAGGGATGGTTAAATCATCTACGGTTTTTATGGTTTTTCATTTATTTTAACAATATATAAGAGGAGAGGTGAAGCTTTAATGATTTCACCTTTGTCAACCTTTAATTTTTATTCCCAATACGATGACATACAGTGATCTGATCGATCAGTTAGCCGAAGAGCTGGATCTGACAAAAAAAGAGACGAAGTCACTCGTAAAGGAAGTCATATCGGAATTTACAACCCTGCTGGGAGAGGAGACCGGTTTTACGATTCCGGATTTGGGAACCTTTAAAACCCGGGTGAAGGAAGTTCAAAAAGTTTATAGCCCGCATCATGAAAAGTATATGCTTGTTCCTCCCAAACGAATCGTAGAATTTTCGCCGGGAAAATCTCTTAAGAATAATCTCAAGTTTGTAAAACCCGCCAATGAGTAAAAAAACGACTTTTAAAGAGCTGATCGGTGAGATTTCGGATCGTACTCAAAAGAGTCAAACGTTTTCCGAACATTTCATACGTGAATTAGTCAGCATTATTGAAGCCGGACTGGAATCCGAGGGCTCCGTAACCCTCGCCGGATTTGGAAAATTCGAGTTGCGCTGGATGAATGAACGATCCGGGGTCAATCCCCAGACAGGTGAAGAAATCACCATTCCCGGTCAAAACAAAGTGGTTTTCAAGCCCTATAAACCACTCAGGGAACATGTCAATAAACCCTATTCCCAGATGCGGTCTCAACTGCTTGATACGAGTCCATCCACCTCAGCCGGGCCAGACGGGCAAACCGGTGATGATTCCGAAAACGGAGAAAAGGATGAAGATTTCAGTTCTCAAAAAGAATCTGTCAGAGATGATCCGTTTCAGCTTGAGAAAGAAATAAACGAAGAGGATGACATTGACAATTGGGTCTATGAACGGCCTTCACCGGTTCAGTCCCGGTCAAAACAAACCGGTCAGGCAAATAAAGTTGACAGCCGAAATTCATTGGCGGTGAAGATGGATCAAAGCGAACCCTCCGGACAAAACCGAAATAGAAACAGGGAGGGCTTTCGATGGTCCTATGCCGCTTTAGCGGGAATTCTGCTGATTGCCTTCCTTGCATTATTCATCGTGCTCAAGCCCGGCCAGGACATCAATGAACCCCTGCCCGAGCAACCCGCTGCTGTCACCGAACCGGAATCCCCGGCCGTGGGCGAAGCTGAGCAACAGGAACCAGCCGGTGAAGCTCCAGAAAATGACACCGGTTTTATCCCTGTCGAGGTAGAAGCCGGCCAGTCACTTTGGGGATTGGCAGAGACCCATCTTGAAAATGCCTATCTCTGGCCCTGGATTTATCATGTTAACAGGACACAACTTTCGAATCCTGACCTGATTATTGCCGGAAACGAACTGACGCTTCCTGTACCCGCTAACAAGGACCGGTTGAAGGAAGACGAGCGAATGGGAGTTGCAAACGGCTACCTCGATATCTATTCCTGGTATCGGGATACCGATCCGGCCAATGCCAAATATTTTCTCTGGGCTGCCGGGACATTTAACGAAGAGGTTCTTGACCAGGCAGAAGGTTCTGTCAACTATAATGACCTGGTCTTTGCCCGAAGCCGATAAATAAAACGGGGCGGGTTAAGGAGAATTATGAACGTGTGTTACAGATTCCGAAACACGTTGCAAGTACCATTCGAACTCATCTGACAAGATGGATGGAAGTTAAAGTTCCTCTGCCCCTTTACTGATCAAGACTCTCCGTGCTGCTTCTTTAAATTTTTATCTGACGGTCGGTTGATTTCCATCATCCGGCTCGATGAACACAGGATAAAAATATCAACTGCATGACTTGACGATGTCCTTTTTGAACGTGTTTATAATATTCCAACCGATTTATTCTACTATTTTTTTGCATCCCATGTAACTTTTACGTAATAAATACTATAGGGAATTTATAATCCGTCGCTGAAAATCGTCATACCCCCTCTTTCAGTTCAAAGGCACTTTTTAACCATATTTTGAAACCATTACATCTAAAAATCGGAGTATATTTATGATACGTCATATTGTGATGTGGAAATTAAAAGAGGAAGCCGAAGGGTCTTCCAGGAAAAAAAATGCTGAAAAACTGAAACTGATTCTGGAGGGGCTGAAAACAAATATAGAAGAAATAAAAAATGTAGAAGTGGGAATTCAGATCAATGAAGACCATGAGGAAGCCTTTGACGTGGTACTGACCTGTGATTTTGAAAATGATCTCGACTTCAGAATGTATACCCGAAATCCTCATCACAAGAAAGCCGTTAAATTTATCAATTCAGTTGTCGAACAACGTCATTTCGTTGACTATAAAGTAGATATTTAAACAAAAGAGAGGGGGTATCCATTGGCCACGGGAAACGAATCAGGAGAACCCCACAGGCTGCCGATTGACGGGATCCTGGATCTTCATACATTTCGACCTTCGGATTTGGGGACCCTGATTGATGATTATATAGAAGCTTGCCTGGAAAAAGGAATAAAGGAGGTACGGATTATTCATGGAAAAGGCACCGGAACCTTGCGGCGCTCCGTCCACCATCTGCTGGAGAGGAATCCCCACGTGGAAAGCTTTGGTACCCCGTCTGACTCAAGCGGCTGGGGGGCAACGGTTGCCACCCTAAGACCAAAATACAGTAAACAGTAAACAGTTATCAGTGTGTCAGGGCATCAGTGGTCACTACCTTCCAACCCTTAAAAAACGTTTTTTATGTTTATTAAAAAACGTCAACCGTATTCAGGCATCAACAATTAACAACTTGTTAACTGTTTACTGTTTACTGTATGTTCCCTGTTATCTTCGGAAGACGGAATCATACGTCAGGGAAATATAATATACCGCTCCGAGATTGGGCCCTCCGCCATTCAGTATATGCTGCTCGTTCAGGATATTGGAACCGCCGAGCTTGACAACCGAGTTGATTTGGGGGAGCCGGTAGGAGATCTGGGCATCCACGGTAGAAACCGCGTCGACATCCATGAATACAAATGAAGATTCCCACCGGAAAGCATCCTGCCAGCGATAGGTGAGGTTGAATCCGAGATTCTCCGTCAGACGACGATTTCCGAAACTCACATTTATCTTGTGTTCCGGAGTATTGAAATCATTCTGAAAGGTTTCCAGATCCGTAATCAATTTATTCCAGTTATAGTTGACACCCAGCCGGTAGTATCCCGAAAGGCTGTAATCAAATCCAACAGCTAACCCGTGGGATTTAACGGTATTGTCCACATTGGTGTATATCTGGTATGTGTTTTTGGAATCGCCACTCAACAATGTTTGATAGTATTGCGGTTCGTTGGGGAGGATCACCCTTTCATCAGAATTGGGATCCTGAAGCTGTCTTACCCTGATTTGGGTTATAAAATCTTCAAAGGTATTGTGGTAGTATACAATATCGAATAGAATACTGCTGCCGAACAGAGCTTTATAGCCGACTTCAAAAACCTGAATTTGCTCAGGTTTTACAGGGTTATGAGTACTATAGCGCTCCAAAAGACCCGGATTGGGGGCTCCTGTTAATACGGAGTTGGTAAAATCCTGGACCGACTCCATCTTAAACGTACTTTGAGTTATACTATATTTATCTGCAAACTGCGGCAGGCCGCCAAGCAGCCGGGCAGTGACGACGTTCAGATCAATATACTGTCCCTGGGTGGTGGGGTTGCGGAAACCGGTTTGATAGGAAGTCCGCAGATGATGGTCGGCCGCCACATTTGCTACGGCTGAAATCCGGGGACTCAACTGTCCGTCGAAATTTTCATTTTTATCATACCGTACGGCTCCGGTCAGTTTCAACCTGTCATCGATCAAGGATTTTGAGGCCTGAAGAAACCCTCCCCATTCACCGATATTGACTCCCCCCGCATCGTCAAAGATTGTTCCGTTGGACCGGAGCTGAAATTGACGGTAACTGGCCCCAATCAAAAGATCCAGAAAGTCCATTTCATTTTTGAAATCATAGTGTCCCTCGAAATGCAGAAAGCGGGATTCATCGTCGAACAGGGCTCCCTGGGGAATCACATTTTGCATGGCTGCCTCCCTCGCCGATTCAAAGGCGGGAGTACCGGGTTCAATGCGGTTCGCCTCCGCGGCATTGCGGGCCGCCATATGGATCTGCGTGACCGCTTCGGGACTCGTCATAATTCCATTGATCACATCCTGATTATATTGCGGGGAACCCGTTACTCCTATAACCTTCTGTAACAGAGCTCCGGCAAACGTCCCCCCGTAGGTTCCGAACCACTGTTGATTCGGGCTGTAGGCTTCATTTACGGAAAATCCGACGAAATCGGCAATGTACGAATCTCCGGAATCCTCAAAGGTTCCATATCCCTTGATCAGGAAGTTGTCCCCCCTTAACTCCAGCTTATGCTGGGCGATGTTGAAATCCTTCAGGCTATACCGCTGCGCACCTGTATAGACCGACGTCCCGAATCCGTAATTAAATGTGTAACTGGCTTCAACCAGATCGGATAACCGGTAGTGGAGAGACCCATTCATTTTTATATTTTCGGCATTGTAATCCACCAAGTGCCGTTCCTGGTAACCGGTTCGGTTCACAGGCTGTGCCGGCAAAGCCATGGCATACATCTGAGCCTGCTGTAGCGGCAATCCGGTCTGTGCGGCAAAACCCTGAATGAAGGCGGAGCTAAACCCGAGCAGTCCGATATTAAAGGAGCCGTCATCTCCATACAGGTGGATTCCGTCATAGGCAGGATTCACACCGAGATTCCCCTGCAAACCGGGATTCTTGTCGTCATAATTTATCCCGTGCCAATCGGTTGCCCCCGAATAGGTCAGGTTCGCTTTAAATGCAAAGCGGTCATTGAATGCCTTGGCGTAACGGACGGACAGGTCGTACATCGATTGAGGATCTGAAGGCTCCCCGAGACGTTCATTCCCATCCAAATGGTTGACACCGGTTTTCACCTGTACGCTTAACCCCTGATACCGGAACGGGTTTTTACTGGTCATAAGCAAAACACCGCTAAAGGCATTTGGCCCGTACAGCGCGGAAGCAGCTCCCGGTATATATTCCACACTCTCCAGATCCAGTTGGGAAGGGCCGTTCAGGTTGCCAATCGGGAAATTCAGAGCGGGTGCCTGGGTATCCATCCCGTCAATCAGTTGAACCATCCGGGTATTTCCTGTTGAATTAAACCCCCTTGAATTCAGGATCTGAAAATTGATACTGCTCGTGGTCATATCCACTCCCTTTAGATTGGACAGGGCTTTATAGTAGGAATCGGAAGGGGTTTGATTCATCGAGATGATATCCATTTTTTCAACCGTTACCGGGGCCTCCATTACACTTTCCTCCACCCTGGAAGCGGAAACTACGATATCGGAACCCAACAGGGTCCGCTCCTCAAGTTCGATCACAAGTCCGCTTATTTCATTCTCTGTAATCTCCACTTCCCGGGTTTGATAGCCAACGATCGATACGACCAGGGTAATGGGCGGATTTCCGGTAACGGTGAGACTGAAGGACCCGTCATTTCTCGAAGCTGTCCCGACAATCCGGCCCTGAACTGCAATATTCACACCCGGCAAAGGATCTCCGTCCGACGCATCCACCACCGTACCGGTGATCATAATTGCCGAGTGGTCATCAGATGACCCGGAAAATGCCATTCCCTCTCCTGGAGGGTAGCCGGCAAAAAGCAGGAAAAACAGACCTATAAATGTGAGTTTGCGGGAAGTTTTTTGACTGTCCATGGGAATAGTATTTATTGATTTCGATTTGTAAAGGAAAGAATACGACTCGACGTATATGATACAGGAAAGCCCTTTCTCACGTTTTTAAAAAAGCGCTTCCAAGTATTCACTCGTTGTAATATGATGGATTAAAGGATCTTTCACAAGAGTGTTTTTTAAGAATCAATATTAGTACATTAATTTTTTTGGATCGCTTTCGATTAGCTTTGACTTTTCGAGCATCTTTATCTTTCAATTTTACTCTGAGAGTGCTTTGCAGAACCAGGGATTTTGTTCAAGGACAAGGCCAGAGGGAGGTTGAAACCGCAGCATATAGTCCATATGTGAGGATTTCAACCGATCGATAACGCAGGCATTGGGCAAAAGACCGGTTGTGCAAAGCCCTCTCTGAAAATTTCGTAACACCATGAAACCATTCTCCCTTCTGATCCTTCTCCTTCTTACGACGGCTGCCACGATGGCTCAACCTTCGTCTGTAACCATTGATGCGACCGGAGAAGTGCAGCTTCCGGCGGATCTTGTCATTTTTGAAATCAATATCACCGTAACCGACCCCTCTCCGCAGACCGTATTCCAAAAACACAAGAATCGAGAAACCGCACTGACCGGCCTGATCCGAGACAAAGGAATCGAGCCTGAGAATCTTCGATTTCAACCGATGAATATCCGGGCAACAAGAACTCAAAGGGAAGTTGTGGAATACCGGAGTAACCAGCATGTACGACTGACCCTGGCTGATTTTGAATTATTTGAGGGAATGCAGGTTTATCTGATTGATAACGGTTTTGACTCTTTCAGTGGACAATTCAGTTCCACAAAATTGGAAGAGGGAGAGGTGAAGGCTCTTGAACTTGCCATGGAGAATGCCCGAAATAAAGCGGAAATCATCGCCTCTTCGCTGGCCCTGTCCATAAAAGGAGTTTCCACCGTCCATCACGGGGCTCCTCCCCTGAGCCGGGGATATGCAAATGAACAGGCCATGATGCGCTCGGACAGCTCTTCATTGCTGGAATTCGACCAGAATGTCAGGGTAAGCAGCTCTGTCACAGTCACCTTCGAATTGGAATAAGTTGCGGGCTTGGCAGATCCCGGCGGGTTCGATCCTCCTTACAGGTCAGATAAAGACCTCAATACCTGAACACTCGTCCGACGATTCCCCAGATAAAACAATCCCCTGCATTGCCGAACTGTTGAATAATATAGCAAAGGTGGATTTCAACGGGCCTTACAAAGCATCTTTTTCCAATACCGGTTTAAGATAGCTCCATAAATTTTCAGCAATCTTACGGTGCCCTTCGGCCGTGGGATGGATTCCATCCGACTGGTTCAGTTCCGGATTCCCCCCGACCCCTTCAAGAATAAACGGCATAAATATTACCTCATTTTGATGGGCAAGCTCCTGAAAAATCTCCCGGAACCGGGTGGTATAACGAGGCCCCATATTCGGAGGGGCTTCCATCCCCGTCAGAATGATGGTTGTTTCAGGATACTTTGAATGAACTTTATCCATGATTTCCTGCAGATTACGCCGGGTTACTTCAGGTTCGATTCCACGAAGCCCGTCGTTCCCCCCCAATTCCAGTACAAACAGATCCACCTTTCTCTGCAAAACCCAGTCAATTCTTCTCACACCCCCGGCCGTGGTCTCACCACTCAGGCCGGCATTTACAAACTCCACATTCCAGCCCAGTGAATCCACCTTATCCTGGAGCAAAGCCGGAAACGCCTCATCCATATCCACACCCTGGCCTGCTGTAATACTGTCGCCAAAGATCAACACAGTTCTCGGTTCCTCCTCATTCCTCTCTTCATCCTGTGCCCATACCGGTTCAGTCATAAAGCCTGAAAAAAGTACCGAAAAAAGAAGAAGTCCCACCCTCAACAGACATTTTTTGTTATAAATCGACAAAATTTCCTGGTTTAGAGTCAAAAATTGTGAAAACATTTGGAATGAATTTTACGTACAGCTACGTTCTGAAACCGGTTGTCCTGTATAGATCATTCAATCATGGACTTCTGTCCTCTGGTGGCAGAACAGACAAAAAGTCAATGTGCGAAACAGTGACCTGTTTAGAAGGCTTTGCAAAACCAAGGGTTTTGCAAAGCCTTCGTTTAATGTATTGACCCGTAAAGTGAATAGCCAATCATCGATGATGATCAGCCGGCTACCATTATTTTACAAACAACCGTATTTTTTAAATAATTTTCCAATAAAGAACGGATCTTTTTCCGGATCTTCCGCCATCCTTGCAGGAATTGGTGGATTGAATCTCCAACCATGTAATCTGACCCTTTTTCAAAATGGAGCAAGAATCTATCTTACAAGTCCGGGATCTGACAAAGACCTATCTAAACGGAGGAAAATCCTTAACCGTACTGGATCAGGTAACGTTCGCTATTGAACCGGGTATAAGCTGTGCGGTTGTGGGTCCGTCAGGCAGCGGCAAAACCACCCTGCTTGGATTATGCGCCGGCCTGGATCAGCCAACCTCCGGAGAAGTCTTCCTTAAGGGGGAACGGTTAAATCCCCTGAGTGAAGATCAACTCGCAAGAATTCGCAATCGGCACATAGGATTTGTGTTTCAATCTTTCCAGTTAATTCCGACCCTGACGGCCATCGAAAATGTAATGGTTCCGATGGAGTTGAGGGGCATCAGATATGCCTCCGTTTATGAAAAAGCCAAAAAAAACCTTGATGAGACCGGATTGGGCGACCGGCTCACTCACTATCCCACTCAACTTTCCGGGGGTGAACAACAGCGCGTCGGTATTGCCCGGGCGTTTATCAATCAACCGGATATTCTCTTTGCCGACGAACCGACGGGAAACCTGGATACGGAAACCAGCCGCTCAATCGAATCCCTGCTTTTTAACCTGAACCGAAAACAGGGAACGACCCTTGTCATTGTTACCCACGACCTGGAACTGGCCGGAAAATGCGACCGCGTCATACGCTTGAAAGGCGGCAGGATAGATTCCGACCGGTACACTTCTGATCTCAAATCTGTAACGGCTGATCTAACAGTGGAATCCTGATATGCCCCGAAATATACTCCCGGATTTGTTCAGTATTAAAACGGCCTGGAGGGATTCCCGCTCCCGCTATTTAAACCTGTTGCTCTATTGTAGTGGAATCATTGCAGGAGTTGCAGCCCTGGTCGCTATTTTATCCTTTCGTAATGATGTACTCCTTACAGTCGAAGACCAGTCCAGAGAATTGCTGGGTGCCGACCTGGAAATCCGGAGCAATCAGCCTTATTCCGAACCTGTTGTAAGTTTTATCGATTCCATAGGCGGGGAACAGTCAACCTCACTGGAATTTTCCTCTATGGTCCTCTATGGCCCGTCAGAGGAAGCCCGTCTTTCCCAAGTCCGGGCATTTGAAGGCACCTTCCCATTTTACGGGGAGCTAAAAACCATCCCCCGTGAAGCTGCTGATCATTACCAGAAAAACGGTACAGCTTTGGTCGACCAGCCGATTATGACCCAGCTCGGCCTTAGTGTCGGCGACAGTATTCGAGTGGGCAATCAATCCCTGCGAATTTCCGGGGTCATCCTGGAAGTCCCCGGGGAATCCGCTGCTTTTTCCCTCATTGGTCCGAGAATCTTCATTCCCAAACGAACCATTGAATCCACATCCCTGGTGGAGCGCGGCAGCCGAATCGAGTATAAAACCTGGTTTCGCTTTAATCCGGAGAGGGATATGGATGAACTGGTTTCAGACCTCCGGCCGGTTGCGAGGGAACACCAGGCCCGGTTTACTACCGTAGAATCACGCAAGGAGAGATTTTCATCGATTGTCGACAACCTGAGTAAGTTTTTGGGGATGATCGGGTTCATCGCACTGCTTCTCGGCGGGCTCGGGGTTGCCAGTGCCGTTTATTTATATATAAAACGCCAAAGCAACACGGTCGCAACCTTGAGATGTCTGGGAGTATCCTCCCGCCAAACCCTTGCCATTTTTACTCTCCAGATTGCTGCGTTGAGTCTGGCTGGTGCCCTGATCGGATCCGTTCTGGGGATCTTTGTACAACAATATCTCCCATCCCTGTTTGCCGATTTTTTGCCTTTTGAAATCGTGCAGCAGATTTCGTTTCCCGCCATTGCCCTCGGTGTAGCTGTCGGTTTGGGGATCAGTTTGGGATTCGCGCTCCTGCCCCTGGCAAGTATCAATAAAATTCCTCCCCTGCTTACGCTCAGAAACGTCGATTTTTCACCGATGAAGCACCTGAGTACAACTTCCAAAGTTACAGGGGCGATGATCACCCTGACCCTCCTGACCGGAACCCTGGCATGGCTGTTACAAAGCTGGCAGAGTGCCTTCCTTTTTACCATAGGGCTGATGATTTGCCTATTGCTGCTTCTCGGAACTGCGAATATGCTGACCCGTTCAGTGAAAAAACTTCGGCTTCGCTCGTTCTCCTATATCTGGCGTCAGGGAATTTCCAATCTGTTTCGGCCGAATAATCAAACCACGGTACTCATCACCACTCTGGGAATGGGGATGCTGTTGATCGGAGTCGTATACCTTTCCCAGGATATGATCCTGGAACGGATCAATTTTCAGACGGGTGAGGAACAGCCGAACCTTATCCTTTATGATATTCAATCCGACCAAAACCGGGAAGTTCTGAAGTTGGTGGAAGATGAAGGGGCAAGAGTTTTACAAAATGTGCCGATCGTTTCCATGCGGATTTCCCAATGGAACGGGCGGCCGGTCAATGAAGTCCGCGAAGATACGACACTTGGGGTTCGCGGATGGGCACTCAGAAGAGAGTACCGGGTAACTTACCGGGATCACCTTACGGAAACCGAAGAAATCATCGACGGCGAATGGATTGGACAAGCCGACGGAATCCAGGCAACGGTTCCCATCTCCGTTCACCTCGAGATTGCAGAAGACCTGGAGTTGTCGATTGGCGACTCTCTTACTTTCGACGTTCAGGGCGTACCTGTTCAAACACGGGTAGCCTCCATCCGGGAAGTTGACTTTCAACAACCGCAACCCAATTTTTTCATCCTGTTTCCATCGGGTGTACTGGAGGCAGCTCCCCAGTTTTATGCCACTGTACTTCGAACAGAAGGAGACCTGGCTTCCGCAAACCTCCAGCAGAAAGTGGTACAGCAACATCCGAATGTTTCCGCCATCGACATCGGCCTGGTCCTTGAAAGCGTCCGCCAATTCCTGGGCAAGGTAGCTATGGCGATTCAGTTTATGGCTCTATTCAGTATCCTCACCGGGTTGATTGTACTGGCAAGTGCCATTGCGATCAGCCGCTTCCAGAGAATTCGTGAAGCAGTCTTACTGCGGACGATCGGAGCTCAACGCGCTCAGATTAATGGCATTCAAGTAGTGGAATACTTACTCCTGGGGCTTCTTGCCTGTTTTACAGGTTTAATTCTTGCATTTGTCTCGAGTTGGCTGATGGCCATATTCTATTTTGACCTGGCTTTTGTACCGAATTTTCCAGCACTGCTGATAGCCTCTGCATTGATTGTCATCCTGACTCTATTGATAGGACTTTACAATATGAGAGGGGTGTTAAATAGAAAACCCCTGGATATTTTACGACTTGAAACCTGATCAGCGTCTCCGAAAGTAAAATTAAAGTGATTGGCATTTCGTGATACGTTCCAGCGTCGTTTTCCTGTCTTGAATTGGGAGGTATGTCAAATCAATATCGACCGATAAACGTGGAAAATCCTGAACAAATAGATTTATAGCAGTACCCCCCTTCAAAGCAAAATCCTCTATTCTTGAAACGAGTGGCAAAACGTTTAAAAGCAGGTCAACCTGTTTAAAGTAAAGAGTCTCTCTTATATTTATGATTCTTCTATCAGCTCTTCCGGTACGGTTATCTTAAACTTATTATCCAGTTTTCCATTTTTCACTATCGTTCTTTTCCCTGAACCGAGATCTATTTCACTAAGCTCTAATTTTTCGTACCAGGGCAACTCATTGTTCTCCGCCATGAATAGAAACAAACGTTTTACCTTAACTGATTTGCAGTTTCTTAAAAGACGTTGGACTAAATTCGGCCTTAACGTCATCATCCCTTCTATCAGGTGCCAACCCTTCAAAAAATTTGATTTTGAATTAACAAAAGAGAGCAACTCTAGTATAGCACGCTCCGGTTCAGCCACTAGTATGGGTACACTTTTTTTTAATTCCATCGATTTTATTCCCAGATCTTTTTCCCCGAACATAGTAGATATATGCAGCTTTATCTCAACCTCCCAATCATAAGAAGTAAACCAGGCAGGAAGCTTACTTTTTGAAGGGGTATACAGATGACATTCGTTCAGGCGAGGACTTACATTATGACGAATTCCCTGCAGCTCTAATGCTGTCTCCCCACCAACGTGTATGGAATAATTAAGCTGATTTTGCAAAGCATGCACGGCACCCTCCCACTGGGGTTCGTCTTGCGCTTTTACATACGCTCCCCTGCCTATCGACTTCACCCAGTTGCTTTCTTTATAGCCAAAAAGCATATCCGGCGTGTAGCCATTTTCGGATAACCAAGGGGAAGTATATACTACTCCATCCTTCCACTCCGAAAGTAGTTTATTGAGTTTGGTATTCTTTTGATTGGACGCCATTAGTTTATTTTGGTATCAATTAATTGACTTATGACCAATTTATTGAAACTATTTCAAACTAACAAAATGATCAACTCAGTTTATTATAGTGTGCTTTAATTGACTTATAACCAATAAGTTGAAACTTTTTTAAACTTCAGGCACCAACATTTTGTTCACTTTTCACTTTTCACTTTTCACTTTTCACTTTTAATAATATGTTATTGATATGAAAAAGAAAGTCAATGCATACACCGGCAAGTTGTCAGGATTATTCAAACAGAAGCGCTTGCACCAGCGCAGCCGTATCAAACCCGGTGCAGCTCCGGGATCGGTCGAATTCAGGGGAGAGAAAAGAATTGAAGAGATCCAGCTCACGATACATGATTATGACGAGAGCTCATTCAATACCATTCCGATCGACGAAATCGAAAGTTCCCTTCCTTACCTGAAAGAAAGTACGGTTACGTGGATCAAGGTAAACGGCCTTCATGATGTGGAGAAGATGAAAACCATATGGGACTTCTTTGATATCCACCCGCTTGCCAGGGAAGATATCGTCAATCCTGCTCAACGCCCTAAAATTGATGTGTATGACGATCATCTCTTTATCGTAACCCGAGGTATCAGTTTTAAAGATGAGGTAGAAGAACAACTCGAATCGGAACAGATCTGTGTCATTTTGGGTAAAAATTATGTTTTGAGCTTTCAGGAAACGGACAAATCGATTTTCGATCCGGTCATCAAACGGCTTACAACCGGGAGTCCCCGAATTCGCAAATCAGGGTCGGACTATCTCGCCTATGCCCTGGTCGACACGGTGGTCGACCACTACTATCATGCAATGGACCTGATTGGAGACCAGATCGAGAATCTGGAAGAAGAAATTATCAAGGAGGCAAATGAAGAAAACCTTCATAGAATCCACCATATCCGACGGGCCCTGATTCAGTTCAGGAAATCGGTATGGTCTCTCCGGGATGCCCTGAACTCATTAATCAGGGACGACACCACATTTTTTAAAAAAGAAACCAAGATATATCTCCGGGATGTATACGATCATGTGGTTCAGATCATTGACACCCTGGAAAACTACAGGGAAATGATTTTCGGAATCTACGACATGTATATGTCCACTCTCAGTAACAAGATGAACGAGGTGATGAAAGTCTTAACGGTCATCGCTACGATATTTATTCCCCTGACGTTTATCGCCGGAATTTACGGGATGAATTTTAATCCCGATGCCAGCCCCTGGAATATGCCGGAACTCGAATGGTACTACGGCTACCCGTTCAGTTTTTTCCTGATGTTGTTAATGGCGGCCGGAATGTTGTATTATTTCAGAAAGAAAAACTGGTTTTAAATTTCCCGGCTGCATCGAGTTATTCGCAATCCGGCTGCAGAAGAATCGATGAATTTCAAATCTTGTAAGCTACCGTGTCAGTCAGATGAGGTGAACTTGTATCGGATCATACATTTATTGACCGATGATCCGTAATCCATAATTGAAAATGAAAACAATGGAAATTAATAAAATTCTTGTCCCGGTCGACTTTTCCGAACTCAGTACAAAAGCACTGGAAGTAGCTGGAAAAATAGCAGCCATTTTTGAGGCGCAGGTCACCCCTGTTCATATACATATCCCCATTACAGAACTGGATGAGCCCTATGCCTTAGGCATGAGTTCCAGTGTATATCAGGATTATGACAGGGTTGAAGCCAACCTGGCAGAACGCCTGTCGGAAATTGCCGGAGATTTTATTTCCGGTGACCGGCTGGATGAGCCGGTCATACTCTTCGGGAATCCGGCACAATCCATTGTCGAACTATCTGAATCGTATGATTTTATCGTAATGAGCACCCACGGGAGAACAGGCTTTTCCAGGTTGCTGCTTGGATCCGTTGCAGAGAAAGTCCTACGGCTGGCTCATGTTCCGGTGATGGTGGTGGAGAATGAATCAAGGGTAGAAAGGTTCGAGAACATCCTGGTGACAACAGATTTTTCAGAGAACGCATCCACCGCCTATCCCATAGCAATTGAATTTGCCAAAAAAGCCGGGTCCCGGCTTCACCTCCTTCATATACTCAGCTTTGATCAGTTTGAGGATGACGAAAAGGTTCCTTCCGTTCAGAACCTGCGCAAGGAACGGCTTAAGGTAACGGCTATGGAAGCTTTTCACGATATCAGGGAAAAGGTGACGTTTGAGGTCATACCCTCTGCTGATTCACCCCATGAAACCATCCTGCAGCATGTGAAGGAGAATGACTATAACCTGATCATCATGGCAACGGTAGGCCGTACCGGGATCAAATATCTGATGATGGGAAGTACGACTGCAAATGTAGTTCGGCATGTAGAGACAGCCGTTTTGAGTATCAATCCCAGGAAGGCTGACAGGTGACGGGACAAGAATGGATACGATGTGAACAGTGATCTGCGAACACACCCCGGTCCTTTCGCAAGCGAAAGGCCGTCCCCTCTCGAGAGGGGACAACCTTGCCTTATCTCGGCTACTTACTTTACCAACGACGAGGGTTATCTTTATCAACGACGAGGGTTATGTCCCCTCCGCCAGGCGGCGGATGGAAGTGGTTAGTTTGCCTTCCGCCGGTTAACGGACCAGCTTCCCAGGAGTATTCCCCTGGCACTAATAGAGGCGTATCCGGAGGGTCGCCAGGATCTGGAGGCGTCCTACATCCCGGTCAGCTACTTCCGGATGAATGGAAACAGGTAGCAGATGGCCTTCTCCTTCTTCCAGATCAGGAAGGGCTGAATAGTCATACACCCCGTAATTATAGACAACCGATTCTTCTTTCCACAGGCTGTATTGTGCCCCGACTTCCAGGCGGGTATTTTCAGTGAGAGCGAACCCGGCACCGGCTGAAAACCGGCTTTTGCTCAAATCCATGTTTTTAAACCGGGAGGGCTGATATCCATAGCCCGCCCGCAGGGTAAATTGATCAGTCAGATCCATCGATATTCCTCCTCGCACATCCCACACTTCTTTGTACTGATCGGAGATAAATTGATTTTCGTCTCTCTCAGCCTCGAATTCATCTTCGCCAAACTCAACTCTGGTTTTGCTGAAATCCGTATATCCTGCCGAAAAAGATGCGGATATCCCTCCGATATCGACAAATGCGAATCCTATATTGACCCGGGCGGGTGACTGAACCTCATAAGAATATTCCCCTGCAAGGTCATCTTCAAATCCTTCACCGTTATCAAAGGTCGTGGAAATTCTGGAGTCATAAATCTCATCTACGGTCAGACGCGTTGGAAATGTATACGAAGCCCCGACATTCAAATGTGAATTCACCCTGTAGATCATCCCCGCACGGGCCTGGAAAGAAAGATAATTGTTTCGTATTTCCTCCGAGAGCAACACAGAATCCATATCCGTATCCGGTTCTTCATCGTCATTCGAGTCAATGACGGTGCCATCATAGAGATTGTCCCGGTCTACTTCGAGGAACACCCGATCATACGTGTGCCGCCCGGCCTGAATGCCGAGACTCAAACCGACCATCAGGTTTCGTTGAAATTCCGTTGCAAGAAAAGCTGAATACTCGCCGGCAAAACCCCGTTGCAGGATTTCAGCCTCCTGGTCAATCCCCAAATAATCCCCTAACCGGTCGAACCCAATCCGAAAAATCGATTCATCCCAGTCTCCAATTTCATCCCCGAAATCGATCGCATAGGTATTGAAAGCAATGTCGCTGTAGGTGGAACCGGGAATTTTGAACTGATCCGTAATCGTCGTTGCGTTATTGGTCCCGCTGAGTTCCAAAGCCCGGTTATAAAAAGAGTGCTGGCTGTAACCTGCGCCAATGAGCAGCCTGCCTCGGGTGACGGGAAAATTATATACGAAACCGGCGTTTGAAATACTTGTCTGGTTGTCACTACTATTCAGAGTATTGCCAAGGAAAGTATTCTCTTCACTGGCACTTCGAAAGGCAAGCCCAAAAGTCCCGAAACTTTCGTCGAAAAACGCCGCGGAAGCGGGATTATCCTGATAGGAGCCAAAACCGGTTCCAAGAGCGGTTCCAGGCATGACCAGCGTAACAGGATCCTGTGCTATCCCCCGGTCACTGAATTGTACCGCCTGATAACTGTATAGAAGAGGGTTGTTGGCTTCCTGGGCATGGCCTGAAAGGCTGAACCCAAAGGTTAGAAGCAACACCCCTGTCAGACATACGATGATCCTTCTCATGGCATTTTCCGCTTTTTATAGATGAATGGGGTGAGTGAGTTTAATAAAGCCGTCAAACGTAATCCGTCAGACGCTCGTCATGCCAATCAATTACTGTCCCCTCGGCTTCGGCTGCCGGAAGATCTCGAGGATCTGCCGCTGTCGCTTCCGGATGACGAGCTCTGGGAGCGTACTGTCCCGCTGCTGCCGGAGGAGGAGCTGCCCGATGAACGCCTGACTGAAGATGAACGGCTGCCGGAATTGGAATTACGTCCGGAATTACCGATAGATGAAGAATTCCCGCTGTTGCTTCCATTGGATAATATGTTGCCCATAGTTCGGACTGCCCTGCCAAGGCCACGATTCTTCATTTCCGGCGAACGGACCTTGATGGCCGATTGATTATCGGATGTTCGTGCATGAATCCGGTTTTGAATCGATTGATTTACCGCGCGTGAACTGGACGGCGAAAGAGAATAGTTCGTTCGGCTTCTGATCACCCGGTCGTTCGGGTCCGTTCGGTCTGAGTTGCGGGATCTTGCAGAAGAGGATTGAATCACCCTGCTTCGGCTTCGATTCATGCTGTCGTCACCCCGATTACTGCTTTGTTGACGATCCGTTGAACTTCGCTGGCGGGTCGAACTTCCACTGCTTCGGCTTCGATCTACATGATTGTCATTCCCGCGCCGGCGGTCTACACTGTTGTTACCAGAATTTCGATTGGTACGGGTTCTGTTAACCCCCTCGGTTCGGGACCTTGACCCGGAACTTCGGTTGACGGAAGAACTTCTGACGGTCCTGCCTGCCGCACTTCGGATTTCATTTTTGCGGTTCTCAAGCGTTGCAGCCCGATTTCGGTTCACCGTGTCGGACTGAATCGCATCCGTTCGGGTCCGTCCCGACCGCCGGGTCGTTACCCCTTCATTGCGAAGTCCGCTTGAACGGGGGCCGTACGTTCGATCGGACACCACCCTGCCGGTACGATGATAGTTGTTAAAATACACGTAATAATTGCCGTGATAAAAATTATTGTAGCCATAATAAGGCCTGTAGCCCGGATATCGATAATAACCCCACCTGTAGAACGGATCATGATGCCAGGCATAGTAATCATGGTAAAACCAGGGATTATAATAATCCCACGAATACCAGCCGCCAAAATGGAAACTCAGACTCCATCCGGATCGATAGTAAGGATATCTATAACGCGGAAAATAGGAGAAAAAAGGATCATAGTGATGTGAATAATGAGGGTAGAATTTGTGAGAACCTGAAAGTGAAATTCCATGCTCCCGATACCACCGTGCAGTCTCATAATCCTTGAAATAAAATTCTTCGGCATCCGTCCAGCCATCCTCATAGCCTTCTTCGACTCCGTCTTCATAGCCATACAAATAGGTTTCTTCTTCCCCTTCCGGGATCTGGGGCTGGCGATCGACTTGCTTCTCTCTGGTGGCTTCCGGGGTGTCGGAATCGGACTCGATATAACTGCTTTTCGTTTCAGATTGTGAGAGTATCCGGTGTTCATGAACAGTTTGAAGCTGTGTATAGCAGCCGGTCAGTATAAAAACCGAAAGGATTGCAACAAGGCCGGTATGTAGTCTATTGTATTTCATAATCATCTCCTCCTAAGTCCGTCAGTGTAAGTTCCTGCCATAAACTTACTAAAATTTTGTCACCCGTGTCTATCACATAACCATGTTAACCGGTCAAATTTCTCCGCGGAGTGATTTGGCAATGACTTCCGCTTTGGAATTAACGTGCAGTTTCCTGTAAATATTACGTATATGAGCCCGCACCGTATCGATGGATATGTCATATCGATCGGCAATCAGTTTATAACTCAGCCCGTCAACCAATCCGTTTACGATATCCTGCTCCCGGGGTGTTAATCCGTTCTCCGGCTTTATTTCCTTTTTCGGCGCCTTGAAATGGTTGATGACTTTCCTGGCGATTTGGGGAGTCATGGGGGCACCCCCATCCAGAAGGGCCTGAATGGATTCTTTGATCTCCGGGAGGGAAGTATGTTTTAACAGATACCCCGAAGCGCCGGCAACGAGCGAATCAAAAATTTTGTGGGAATCATGATAGACGGTGAGCATAATGATCTCGACTGAGGGATACTTGTTCTTGATGATTTCAATTCCCTTGATTCCCGACATTCCGGGAAGTTGTATATCCATCAGAAGTACATCAGGAACCGGATGTTCCCCGAGATACTCCAGCATATCTTCCACAGAATCAACAGCCACGGGGCAACTGAACTCATCCTGCATATCAAGGTAACGCTGGATCAAATCCCTGATTTTTTGATTGTCTTCTACAATTCCTATAACGGCCATGATACCTCCTTACCAGTTAGAGTCAACGGAACTTGGGAAAAAATCCCCGCCCATCAAAAATAATTCAAATAGCTATTATCATAAATGCAAACTGCCTTCCACGGTAACCTGAAATCCTTGTTCATCCTCAATATCCACATTTGCACCGATTCTTTTCGCTCGCATGTTCATGTTACGCAAACCTTGTCCGCTTTTACGCTTGTCAGTGCGCAGGGTTCCGTTATCCGTCACATTCAGACGAAATTTATTCTGACTCATCTGAAGTGAAATAGCGATGTGATCTGCATTAGAGTGTTTGGCAATATTATTGATAGCCTCCTTAAAAATCAGATATAAATTCTCCTTGATTTGAACCGGCAGGCTTTCGTTCATTTCCAATCCGGAAAAATTATAATCGACCTGGACATTAGCGGCAGAGAACAATCGGTTCACATGATCCTGCATCCGGTCTGTCAGGTCCCCGATGGTATCGTTTCGCGCATCAATCGACCAAACGATATCATCCAGGGCAGAGACAATCCTCCGGCTGTGATCCCCGATCTGTTTCAGGGTTTCTTCCACCGCCTCTTCAAGATTTCCGGTTCGGATAAAGTCCGTCTGAAGGGCCAGTTCAGTCAGCGATGACCCCACATCGTCGTGTAAATCGCTGGCGATTTGTACCCGCATTCGTTCAATCTCCACCATCCGTCGGACCCGGTAATAATGGTAGATGAAAAAAATCGCCGCGATAATAAAGCAGGCCATCAATACCAAAAACCACCATTGAAACCAAAGAGGTTGCCGGATGTCAAATTCGAAACCGGACAGAAAATCCGACTTCACCCCCGAAGAATTATATGCCCGTACCTGGAAGTGGTACTCTCCGGGAGAAAGAGAAGGATAACGAACTCTCCGGTCGTAACCCCGGGTCCACTCCTCATCGACTCCACTCATCCTGTATTCGAACAGAATATTTTCCGGCGCATCAAAAGAGATACCGGTAAATTCAAACTGGACAAAATTCTGGTCGTGCGAAAATATTTTTCGCTCACCGGGTTGGGCCATTTCCCCGCCAACGATAACCTCTTCGAGATGTACAAGCGGAGGGGTAGTATATTCCGGTAATTGTTCAGGGAAAAAACGGCTGATCCCCTCCACGCTTCCGAGCCAAAAGGATCCGGAACCATCCCGGTAGACCGCACCGGCATTCATTTCGTTTGCAATCAACCCCTGATCCTTGGTCAACAGGCGAAAAGAAAGGTCTCTTTCAAGCTCTGAGTCCGCCTGCCTGTATTTCTCATAGTCAAATCGAACAAGGCCGATGTTTGTACCGATCCACATCTTCTCCCGGTCATCCTGGAACATGAAATAGGAGATGGTTTCGGAGAGTCCGAATGAAGATTCAAACGTTTCGATCTGTCCGTCATTAAATCGTGCAAAACCGTTAAAAGTAGCAAACCATGCCCTGTCATTCTGATCCAGGTAGACTTTGATCACTCCATTACTGGGCAACCCGTGTTCGGTCGAATAGGTGGTAAATTCTCCGTTATCAAGTACGGTTACCCCTCCGTAGGTACCCAGCCACAACCGTCCCTGGCGGTCTTTCTGGATCGACATCACCGTATTGTTCTCCAGGACATCTTCTTCCGTATATTGGGTCAGTTCTTCACCGTCATAGCGGAACAGCCCGTCGTTATACGTCGCAATCCAAAAATCCCCGTTGTCCGGATCTTTAAAAAAACGCCTGACACTATTCAGGGAAGAGAACGGTTCCGGTGAAGGTTGAAGTTTGCCGTTTTCAATCAGTGAAATACCCACTGCGGTACCTATCCAGATCCTGTTTTGAGGGTCTTTAAACAGGGTATAGACCTTATTATCCGCCAGGCCATCCTCTACAAAATAACTCTCGAATTCCTCACCGTCGTATCGTATCACTCCACCGCCGTAGGAAGCGATCCACAGATTGCCTTCCCTGTCTTCGACAAACGAGGTAATGACATTACTGGACAACCCGTCATCGACGGTAAAATTATAAAAGTATTCACCGAGAAACAGATTGGCACCCCCGCCGAGAGTTCCCAGCCAGGCATGTCCTTCCCGGTCGATCAGGGTCGAATACACGATATTACTCGTTAACCCTTCCCCGGTCGTATAATTTCTGAACCTACCGTTTTCGAAACGAGCGGCCCCCGACTCGGTTCCCACCCAGGCCCGGCCGTTTCCCTGAAGGCTGATGGAAAGGACCGAATTTGCAATAAGTCCTTCTTCTGTTCCAAAGCTGGTAAAATCTGAACCGTCCCAAATACTGATTCCCCTCTCGGTTGCCAGCCAAATGCGTCCGTCTTCACCGACTTCCAAATCATGAAGTTCCTCATGAGGCAAACCGTGATCCCTCGTATAAGTCTTAAAATTACCGGATTCAAGGGAGGTCAGTCCCTGGTCCGTAGCAAACCAAAGGGTCCCCTCCTCATCCTGGGATATTTCCCTCACCCGGTTTCCGGCCAGGCCGTGGACCGATGAATACTGGGTCAATTGCCGATTGTTATCCCAGAGCCAGACACCTGCGCCCTCCGTGCCGAACCACCACTCCCCCTGATGATCGCGGTAAATCGAATCGATCACATAGCGCTTCAGGCCTTCCAGTGAGGGATGTGAACGGATGGAGTCATTTTCCATTACATTAATCCCCGAGTCCGTACCTATCCAGAGCCTCCCCTCATGGTCTTCAAAAAGGGCATTGATCTGGTTGTCATTCAGGCCGTTGCGCTGATAATAGGATTTAAAACGAGTTCCGTCAAACCGGTTCAATCCGTAGCCTGTACCGATCCAGATATAACCGTTTTGATCCTGCAGCAATTCACGGGCAACGGATTCACTGAGTCCCTGTTCAATAGAATAGGATCGAAATGGAAGAGTCTGAGACTCCCCCTCCCGAAACAGACCGAAAGTGAGTAGCAGAATCATTGCCGATATTAGAAAGCGACGGGCCATAGTATCCGGAATATACAGTTCTTTCGGCGGGGAATACATGCCCGGGTACTATTTTGTTTACTCTCGATGCAACTGTTTCGGTATCGTACCGGCCCGGGTAAAACACTGAAAGTGATGGCAATACCGTATTCCGGAGTGTGCATACAAAGAAATTAAGCTTGCTCAACCTGAAAAATGAAAAGGGAAACTACAGAGGA
Source organism: Balneolaceae bacterium (assembly GCA_040877875.1). GTDB lineage: Bacteria > Bacteroidota > Rhodothermia > Balneolales > Balneolaceae > JBBDNC01. The sequence continues at coordinate 22,256 of JBBDNC010000048.1, forward strand.
AGTTACATAGCCCCCATGCAGAATAAATCCATCCCGCACGGGAAACCGCTGGTGAAGCTTTTAGAATAGAGGAGATTAGCCGAGATAGGCTCTCAAGGCCGCACTTCGGTTGTGATGGCGAAGTTTACGGAGGGCTTTCTCCTTAATCTGACGCACCCGTTCACGGGTCAGGTCAAATCGTTCACCAATTTCCTCAAGAGTCAGGGAATGCTCTCTGCCAATGCCGAAATAAAGACGAATCACTTCCGCTTCCCGTTTCGTCAGCTTCGAAAGGGCTCTCTCGATTTCGACCTTGAGCGATTCCCCCATCAGATCGTTATCCGGATCCGGAATCTCTTCATTTTCAAGCACATCAAGCAGACGATTATCCTCTCCCTGCGCAAAGGGTGCATCTACCGACAGATGCCTGCCGGAAATTTTCAGAGTATCAGCCACTTCAGATACCGTCATATCCAGACTTTCAGCAAGCTCAGCGGCCGACGGTACACGTTCGTACTCCTGTTCCAGTTTGGAAAGTTCTTTTCCGATTTTATTCAGGGCTCCGACCCTGTTCAGCGGCAGACGAACGATTCGGCTCTGTTCTGCCAGCGCCTGAAGTATGGATTGCCGAATCCACCAGACTGCATAGGAAATAAATTTAAACCCACGGGTTTCATCAAATCTTTTTGCAGCTTTGATCAAACCGAGATTGCCTTCATTAATCAGGTCGCCGAGTGACAGTCCCTGGTTTTGGTACTGTTTCGCCACAGAAACGACAAATCGGAGATTTGCTTTGGTCAAATCCTCCAGGGCTCTTTGAGAACCCTTCTGGATTTCCTTTGCAAGCCTTACCTCGTCTTCCGGTGTAATCAGCTTCTCTCTTCCTATCTCTTGTAAATAACGATCCAGTGATTCGGATTCACGGGTGGAAATTCCAGAACTTTTTGCCACGGGCTAAAGAATTGATTGTTTAAATTGTAATGAATGTATTGTCAGTCTGCTGTTTGAAAAAGATCCATCCACAAAATAAACCTGTGGTTGGCTTCTTATCAACCCAATCAACAAACGCTATCCTCTACAAAATGTTGTCCGATCAGACGGGCATCAGGACTCTAGGAGTCTGTCGGACTTAGGTGATTGTACCAAGGGAATGTCAGGTTTGAGGCAGATTGCACACTCTTTTAAGGCGAATAGTGGTATTATTTAACAAAAAAGAGCGTGCAAGTTGACCAAATCCTGCTTTTCCGCAGTAGATTAAAGGAAGTCCGACAGACTCCTATACATGTAAATTGCTAAAAACGCTGGATGATAACCATTTTTTTCGTTAAAACTGAATTTTTTTCGTTTTCATTCCTCCGGTTTTACCGACTCCGAGAGGGCGGATTTAGCTTTCTGCAGGATTTCGTAGGATTCCCTGTTCTCTTCGGAAACCTCCGTATATCCGGTCTTAACCTCTATTTCAATCTCCTGTCCGTCACTCAAAACCACCGGTTTTTTCAGGGTCTCTCGAATGGAATCCATCCACCGCACAGGAGTTGAAGCATCCTCTCCCTGCAGAATAAAGGTAAAGATATAATCAGAATGGAAGCCGATATAACCGGTGATTCCAAAACGGGAAGGATTCAGGACCTGAACCAGGTTTCGCTGCAATCGCTGTAATTCCTCAAGCCTGTAGCGGGAACGGAGTTGCTGCAGATTTTCGATGGCAAGCATTCCAAACCAGGTTTTGTATTCGCTATACCTGGCCCGTTTGATTTCCGTTTCCAGAGCCCGTTCCCACACATCCGGAATAAAGCTCCCATATTCACTTGTCAGGAGATCCTGGTCGACGGATAATTTTCCAAGATTAATACGAATAGAAAGAGATGCAATTCGTACAAGGTTGATAAGCTGGTGTTTGGTTGACTCCTGAAAGGACATGGCATTCCGGTCGTAGGCAACGACCACGCCATGACGCCGGTCGTCGATCATTACAGGAATAGCCAGTGTAGCTCCTTCCGTTTTCGGTTCTCCCGTTGCCAGTCGTTTCGGATTTTGATTAAAATGAATGGCAAATTCCGGACTTCCCTTCTGCAAGGCATCATAGGCGATAGAATTCTCCTCTATCATCAATCCCAACGGAGGAGCATCGAGTGTCTTTTCGGAAACCAGAACATTTGTCCAGATGTTCATTCCCCGGGCGATCAGGCAGACGCCCCCGGCCGGCAGTAACTTCTGTGCTTCTTCAAGCACACGGGACAGAATATCCACCTTATGAAGCCGGGGAGAAATGCGGCTCATACTTTCTTCGTAATCGGTCCAGATCTGCTGTTTATCATACAGGTCCGTCAATTCAAGATAAGTATTCAAAACATTCGTCAGGGCATTGTTGTAACTCTCAAGGACTTCCTCCTGTCCGGTGAAGCTGAGTGGGTTTTCAGATTCAAGAACCGTAAGGGCAACGGTCTCACTATTATTAACAAACGGAATAATCGTCAGATACTGAATAGAAGTCCCCTGATAATAATGACGCAACTGTCCAGGCTGGATTTCCTTTCCTATTTCAAATTGAGTTGTTTTTTGGAGATCCTTATAGGGACTCAAAAAATGTTTTTCAAAGCCCAGCCGATCCTGGAATACAACGTTGGGATATAGAGTCGAATGGGTTTCAAGCACAAATTGCATTCGTGTCCGATTGATCCAATGCATGTAAGCCGTTTCCACTCCGGTAGCACTTCGCAGCAGAAACAGAATATCATGGATGATATGCTTGAATTCCCGGAGTGCTTTTTCTTCCCGTTTAATTGCCATATTCTTTTCAACCCTTCAATTTATGACTCAGCTCCTCTGCCTGATCCAGCATTTGTTCAAATATTTTCAACCCTTTCTCCCAAAATCCGGGGTCCCGGATATCCATCCCCAATTTGGCCACAAGATTATGTGGCCAATCCGACCCACCCGACTCCAGCACATCCATATAGCGCCCGGCAAACCCGTTGTCCGGGTCCTGATAGGATTGATAGAGTGCCAATACCAACAACTCTCCGAATGCATACGCATACACGTATCCGGGCGAGTGCAGAAAATGAGGAATATAACACCACCAAAGCCGATATTCATCGGTCAATGCTACCTCTTCCCCATAAAGGTCTTTTTGGGTTTGCAGCCACTTGTTTGAAAACTGATCGGTTGTCAGTTCCCCTTCTTCCCTGCGAGCGGTATGAATCGCATTCTCAAACCGGTTCATGGAGATCTGGCGAAACACGGTTGCAACCGTATCGTCGATCTTGCTGACCAGAAGCGCCAGTTTCTCTTCAGGTTCATCCATCTGATTCATTAATTTATCGAATACCAGCATTTCTCCAAAAACCGACGCAGTTTCGGCGGTTGTCAGCGGCGTGCCCGACTGAAGTTCTCCCTGTTTTCTTGAAAGGTATTGATGGACACCGTGCCCCAGCTCATGGGCCAGGGTTTGAACATCACGAAGCTGCCCGTCGAAATTCATAAATACATAAGGGTGAACGGACGTCACTGTGCTCGCAGAATAAGCTCCTCCCCGTTTTCCCGGACGAATCGCCGCATCGATCCATTCCTTTTCAAAAAACTTATAGGCAATTTTCCCCATTTCCGGATGGAAATTCCCATAGGCATCGAGAACCATCTCACGGGCCTCCTCCCACTTTACAGTGGTTTGACTTTTCGCCAACGGTGCATAACGGTCATAGTCATAAAGTTTGTCATAGCCCAACAGTTTTCGCTTCAAATTATAGTAGCGTTGCACCAGGGAATAATGGCCGGTTACACTCTCAATCAATGCCTCAACCGTCTCACCGTCGGTCTGGTTCGCCAGGTTCCTGGAACTGATCCAGCTCTCGTATCCCCGCAGCTTGTCGTTGGTATGTTTGTCGGCAAGCAAGGTATTAAATATAAAAGTAAGTGTACGGCTGAGATCTTTAAACCCGGTTGTCAACGATTGATGAGCCCGTTCCCGTAAACCGCGGTCGTTGCTATGCAATTTACTTAATACCTGCTGTTCGGTCAGCTCCTCTCCGTCCAGTTCAAACCTGGCGGCTCCCAGTGTCTCATCAAAATACCGATTCCAGGCCGACCGCCCGGTTACAGATTTGGCAGTCAGAATCTGTTCCTGCTTTTCTTCCAGAATATGAGGTTTATAATACCGGGAAGTCTCCAGGTAATGGCGATAAGGTTTCAGCAAATCGCTCTCAATCCATTTGCTTGCCCGGCCCTCATCAAAAGCCAGCCATTCAACATTATAGAACACCAGTTTCTGACTGATTTCCGATCCAAGTTCATTGGCCTCCTGCAACAGTTTGCCCATCGCCGGATTTTCCGTATTTGTCGACCAGATCAGATGGGCATATGAACCGATCTTACCCGCTTTCTGAATAATTTTCTCATATTCTCGGAGGGATTGTAAAAATTCCTGCTTTGTCAAAGAGTGAATCCTCCCCTTGTACCGGTCCGCAAAAACCCCGGCCTCTTCCAGTACGGTTTTACGATCCTCTTTCAAAGCCGGATCCTCGGGAGAGGCATACAGATCCGACAAATCCCACACAACCTGCTCCGCACCCGTTTCCTGTTTTTTTTTCATTTGATTAAGATTGGCACCCGTACTCATGTGATCCATTAAAATTCTGTTGACACCTTCCATGAAGTATTAAAAGAGATGGAAGAAGGATGTTAAAATTTTCCTGACTCTGCCTCAGGATGATTTTTAAAGCAGTGTAATATAATGAAACAGCCGGCGTCTTTAAATCTGTTTTACAACCGGATATTTAGCAGGAAGCCTGTTAAATCAGATCGTATTTTTATCGAATAATGGTTAATTTTGCATACTTTGAAATATCAGTTGGGAACCTATTTGTTTCCCAGATGTTATGTTTATCCGGCAAGGGGTTTAAAAGAATAAAATTTCATAAAGTATATATTTAATAAAAACAATATTTTATACTTTACCCCTGATAGATTTTGATGAATAAAAAAATCCGATCTAATTATTTTGAAATCACTTGAATCAGTATTCGGCCCGAATAGTGCTCTCGTAGAAGAGTTATACAATCAATATCAGGAGGATCCGGAGCTTGTACCCGACCACTGGCGACGTTATTTCGATGAGCATGAAGGCAAGGCGGCGGGCGACAAAGTGGAAGCAAAAGAGGGCAACGGCCAAAAAATAGCGGAACCTCCTGAAAAACGCCCTGCTGAGAAGCCCGATCAGGTCGCTAAAAAAGAAGGTAAGGAGACGGATCGTAAAAAAGAAGAAGCCCCGATTCCCGAGGGAGCCGAGGTTGAGAAAATCAAGGGGGTGTCCGCCCGTATTTCTGAAAATATGGACGAAAGCCTGACCGTCCCGACGGCGACGTCCTTAAGAGTACTGCCGGTAAAAATGCTGACTGAAGACAGGACGATTATCAACCGGCATCTACTTCAGCGGGGGGAACCGAAATCTACTTTTACCCATTATATCGGTTGGGCAGTCGTAACTGCATTAAAAGAATTTCCGAACCTGAATTCATCCTATGTTAAGAAAGAAGAGGCTCCCCACCGGATAAAGCCGGGGCAGGTGAATCTCGGGATCGCTATCGATATTCAAAATAAAGACGGTTCGCGAAATCTTGTAGTTCCCAATATCAAGGGGGTTGACAAGATGAATTTCAGGGAGTTTCTATATGCTTTTTCGAAGTTAATCGACAAAGCACGAAACGGAAATCTTGAGCTCAGTGACTTCCAGAATACAACGATCAGTATCACCAATCCGGGAACCATTGGAACCGTATCCTCAGTTCCCCGGCTCATGAAAGGACAAGGCGCCATCGTTGCCACCGGTGCGATCGACTATCCGGCTGAATTCCAGTCAATGTCACAGGAAGTTCTCAATCAATTGGGAATCAGCAAGGTGATGACGATGACCTGTACCTACGATCACCGGATCATACAGGGGGCTGAATCCGGTTCTTTTCTTCAAAAAATTCACCGGCTTCTGAATGGCGAAGAAGACTTCTATGACTCTATTTTTTCCGACCTGGAAATCCCTTATGAGCCCCTCCCCTTCGGACAGGATAAATATGAAGGCCAGCTCAGTGGAAAAGGCAATACACTTGAACAGGATCGGCGGGCGGTTGCAGTTTGGCGGCTGATTAACATGTATCGAATGCGGGGGCATGTACTGGCAGACCTCGATCCGCTGGGAACCGAACCGGGTCACAGCCCGGAACTCGACCTGGATTACTACGCGCTTTCTCTTTGGGACCTCGACAGGGAATTTTATTGCGGCGGCCTTGGCGGTTATGAGACAGCCAAGCTTCGGGATATTATCCGTCTGCTTCGGAACACCTATTCCGGCACGGTCGGTGCCGAATATATGCACCTGCTTGAAATGGAGGAACGAAACTGGCTGCGCGAGCGGATGGAGTCGACAACCAATACCCCGAACCTTACCAAAACGGAGAAGGAAAATATCCTCCACAAGCTCAATCAGGCCATGGCATTCGAGCAGTTTCTCCATAAGAAATACATCGGCCATAAACGATTCTCGCTCGAAGGTGCTGAAACGCTGATACCGATGATGCACTCATTATTGGAAAAAGCTGTTGATGAGGACATTAAAAAATTCTTTTTCGGCATGGCACACAGGGGAAGGCTGAACATTCTGGTAAATATTATGAACAAACCCTACCGGAAGGTTTTTGCTGACTTTGAAGGCAATATCGACCCTGAAACCATTCAGGGATCCGGAGATGTTAAATATCACCTGGGATCAAAAGGAGAATACAAGATTGAAAACGGCGCCTCTATTGATTTGGAATTGATGCCGAATCCCAGCCACCTCGAATCCGTAAACCCGGTTGTTGAAGGGGCTACAAGAGCCATTCAGGACCACAATGATGACGAGGAAGCCAGAAAGAAATTTGTTCCGCTTCTGATTCATGGAGATGCGGCGTTTGCAGGGCAGGGCGTGGTAGCCGAGACATTGAATATGTCGCAACTTCGCGGTTATGAAACCGGCGGAACCTTGCATGTAATCATTAACAATCAAATCGGGTTTACGACTCTTCCCGAAGATGCCCGTTCCACGGAGTATACTTCCGATCTGGCAAAAATGATTCTTGCGCCGATCTTTCACGTAAACGGTGACGATCCCGAAGCGGCCGTCCATGCCATGAAAATGGCCCTTGAGTATCGACAACAGTTTGGCAAGGATGTCGTGATCGACCTGGTCTGTTACAGGAAGCACGGACACAACGAGGGAGATGAGCCGGCATTCACCCAGCCCGGCCTGTATAAAGAAATTGAAAATCACCCGACCGTACGGGATCAGTATGTAAAGGAACTTCTGAGAAAAGGTGAATTTACGGAAGAGGAAATGCAGGAGATATTTGATGAATTTGATGAACTCCTGCAACAAGCTTTTGAAGATGCCAAAAGTTCTCCGGGCCTTGAAGTCACGGAAAGTATGCTGAAGCGTCCTGAAAAAGATCAAAAAGAACGGGATTCTTTCCCTGATACAACCTATTCAGTCGAGGAACTGAAGGATATAGCCATTCGACTCAATACCGTTCCGAAAGACTTCGATGCCAATCCAAAGCTGCTCAGGCAGCTTGCCAAACGCGCAGAACTGGTGGAAAAAAATGAAAAGAAACTGGACTGGGGCTTTGCCGAGGCCCTGGCATTCGGCTCCCTTCTTAAAAGTGGGATTACTGTGCGTCTGACCGGTCAGGATGCTGAACGGGGTACTTTTTCTCACCGTCATGCGGTATTGCACGGGACTAATACGGATCAGCGGTTTATCCCATTGAATAATCTGAGTGAGGATCAGGCACCGTTCTACCCTTACAACAGCCTTCTGAGTGAATTTGCCGCCCTCGGTTTTGAATTCGGTTACAGCGCCGCTCAGCCCAATGCACTCGTAATCTGGGAGGCCCAATTCGGCGATTTCGCAAACGGCGCCCAGATTATTATCGATCAGTACATTGCATCCTCGGAAGCAAAGTGGGGACAGAAATCAGCCCTCGTTATGACGCTTCCGCATGGATTTGAAGGCCAGGGCCCGGAACACTCTTCTGCACGTCTTGAACGCTTCCTCCAGCTTTGTGCAGAGGATAATATGCAAATCTTGAACCTGACAACACCGGACCAATACTTCCATGCACTGAGAAAACAGGCTCTGCAGGATAAAAAGAAACCTCTTATCATCATGTCTCCAAAAAGCCTGTTGCGTCACCCCCAGGCCGTATGCAACGTGGATGAGCTGGCAAATGGCAAGTTCAAGCCACTGATTCCGGATCCTGAGGCTGAGGATAGCGGTGCGATTGACCGGCTTATTATTTGCTCGGGAAAGGTGTATTTTGATTTAATCAAACACCGGGAAGAGAAGGGTAAAAAGAATGTTGCCATTGCCCGGATGGAACAGCTTTATCCGTATCCGGATCGTGATATTGAAGCACTGCTTGATGATTACAAGCACGTCAAAATTATCGTCTGGTGTCAGGAGGAGCCTAAAAATATGGGAAGCTGGTCGTACATTGCTTCACGTTTGACCCGGCAACTCAACAAAAAACAGGAGTTGCACTATACCGGACGGCAGGCTTCCGCCTCCCCGGCCACTGGCCAGAAAAAAATTCATGACGCAGAACAGCAACGCCTCGTTGAAGAAGCAATCGGGTAAAACAGTGTATCAGTGGGTCAGTGGGTCAGTGGGTCAGTGTATCAGTGGGTCAGCAGTGAGTTGGAATAGATGTGGGTCTTGGGTACACACCCCGGGACTTGTTCCACGAACACACCCCTCGCTTGTCCGACACCGCCTTGTGGCGGGTGCGGACTTCGCTTTCCCCTCTCGAGAGGGGAAGGAATGGTCCTGATCAATGACCCGAAGCCTCCCCTCTCGAGAGGGGACGGTATAGCCAAGTAGGCGTCAGCCGGCTTGGCTATACCCGGGGTGTGTCCGCGGGTCCTTTTCAATCCCTCGTGACTCACTCTCCATTTCCTTTATCTCCACTTTTGCCTCAATAACTTCTCACTTCTACGTTCTGAACGGGCAGTATTCTGCAAAATTCCTTTCGGTTTCATAGAGTTTGACAGAATACAAATAGGAGCCATCGGATGCCGTCTCCTCCACTTCCGATTTGAGTTCTTCAAAAAATTTTTTCGCCAGATTCTCGGTTGTCGGTATGACGCCTTTCAAAAAGGGGACATCGGTATTCAGGTTTTTGTGGTCGCACGGCCGGATGACCCATTTAACGATAATCTGTTTTAACCGGCTCAAGTCAATCACAAAACCGGTCTGCGGATCCGGTTCCCCGGCAACCGTAACCTCCAGGACATAATTATGTCCATGCCAGTTTGCATGGTTGCACTTGCCGAAGGTTTCCAGGTTCCATTCGTCTGACATTTCCGGGTT
>JBBDNC010000049.1:0-5867 GCA_040877875.1 Balneolaceae bacterium
TATCGCCCTTCAATAGCTTGACTGCATTCATGCATTTACTTTACACAAAAAAATAAAGAGGTAATACAATATGAAAAGTGACGAATTGCGAGCCCTTCAGGCACCTCTTGATATGCATTCAAATCCAGGAAAACGGTACTTCAAATGTTAGAAAAATTTGTACCAACCAAATATTTAACATAATGTGGTTGCATTAAACCCTCTGACAAACGGATACCTGCAAATTTACACCTCTAATTCCAATAACAATGAATTCAATCCTTCGATTCTCCGGCATACTCTCTACCCTCCTGTTATTTGTTATTTTCACAGGAAATCATATAAACGACGAACCCCCGGTTCCGACGCTCCAAAACCATCCCCAACCCAATCCCCTGGTGGCAACCGGTCAGCCGGGAGAAAGTGACTTCACACCGTTATTCAACGGTAAAAATTTTGACGGGTGGTACTCATTTATTCCTGAATTCGGAAGAAATAACGACCCCGACCAGGTATTCAATGTCAAAGACGAAATGATCTACATAACCGGCCGGCATTTCGGCTATATCGCGACCGAAAAAATCTACCGTAACTTCCATCTGAAACTGGAGTTTAAATGGGGAGAAGAAAAGTGGCCTCCTCGCCTTGAGGAAAAACGGGACAGCGGCATCTGCTATCATTTTCCTGATGAAGCGGCCGACGAGGTCTGGCCGGTAAGTGTGGAATGTCAGATCCAGGAAGGAGATACCGGTGATTTCTGGCTGATTGGCCATACCACCATTGAAGTTGACGGAGAGGCCAACGAGCCGCAGGACTTTGCCCGAATTGTTAAAAAACATGATATGGACAAACCTCACGGTTCCTGGAATACCATCGAAGTAATTTCGTACGAAGGTTCCAATACACACATTGTAAACGGAGTGGTTGTCAACCACGGGGAAAACGCAAGTGTGCAAACCGGCCGGATCCTTCTGCAATCCGAAGGAGCTGAAATCTATTTCAGGAATGTAAAGCTCAAAGAATTATAATAAACCGGGTATTTTAATTTTTTCATGAATATATATATTATTGAATTTTAAGTCATTTTGAGTTATAATCGAACGCTCAACTAACCTAAATTTTATATTCTATGAAAAAGGTACTTCGTTATATTCTATTCCTGTTGGGGATCCTGTTGCTGTTGGCTGCGAGTGGACTGGCTTACATAAAGATCATGCTTCCGGATGTAGGCCCTCCGCCTGACATCACGGTCGAGATGACCGATGAGAACATCGAACGGGGAAAATACCTCGCCAATCATGTCATGCTGTGTATGGATTGCCACGCTATGCGTGACTGGTCTCTGTATGCCGGCCCGCCCATGCCCGGAACCGAGGGTGCAGGGGGAGAAGTCTTTGACCAGTCGATGAATTTTCCCGGCCGGTTTATTTCCAGAAACCTGACCCCGGCAATGCTCGGTGAGTGGACAGATGGCGAAATCTTCCGGGCCATCACCACCGGGGTCTCACGAGATGGCTCCGCCCTCTTTCCGGTGATGCCTTATACCTACTACGGACAACTTGATGAAGAGGATATAAAATCCGTCATCGCCTATCTTCGTACCCTTGAACCGATTGAGAATGAGTTGGAGGTATCCAAACCCGATTTCCCCTTTAATTTTATTATTAACACCATCCCCAGGGAAGCGGATCTCAAGCCCAGGCTCTCAAGCGAAAATACACTTGAATACGGTAAGTACCTGACAACTGCAGCAGCCTGTTCCGAATGTCATACCAAACAGGTGCAGGGCCAGGTTGTCGGAGAACCCTTCGCCGGCGGTTTTGAGTTTACATTCCCAAACGGTGATGTGGTCCGATCGGCAAATATCACCCCCCATGAAACCGGCATTGGAAATATGACAAAGGAGCAGTTCGTCCAACGATTCAAAACGTTCGCGGATTCATCTTACGTCTCCGACAAGGTCGAACCGAGACAGTTTCAAACGGTGATGCCGTGGCTGATGTATGCCGATATGAAATCCGAAGACCTGGAAGCGATCTACGAATATCTGAGAACCGTTGACCCGGTTGGCAATACTGTGGTTCGGTTCACCGCGGCTGAATAAAACTCTAAAAGGACTCCGGATTGAGCGGAGTCCTTTTATAAATTTTTGGTTCAAAACATACTTTCGAATATCCTCAACCACCAGCCAATAGGATATGGCGGGTATTCAAATCATGTTTAACTGATTTTGAATTAACTGGCTGGAGATGGATTTCCACGGGCCATGGTGTCCTCTCCCCCGTCAATGATGGAAGCTTCGAAACCTCTTATTCGATTTCCCGTCAGTTTATTGCCATTCGTGCCCGGAAAAACATAGATCCCTACTGCACCCTCCACAGCACTGAGGCCATTACCACTCAGATCATTTTGTGAACCAGCTACCAGAATTCCATATGCCTGAAACTCAAAGGAAGATTCACTGATGATTTCGGAATTCGTGCGATTTCCTTTCACTGAGTTTCCATCCCCTGCAATGTAGACACTGAACTCATTATCAATGAGCTTGTTATTAGTCACCCTGGAGTTATCACTGGCAAATAACATAATGGCGGTTGACCCAAAGTTGCTTTCGCCATCCCACCAGTGACCTTCCAATGTATTATTCTGAATATCAGCTATTGCCCCCTGATCAACTTGTATACCGTTTTCTGCCCAGCCACCGGTCTTGGCGCCGGAACCTATAATAGAGTTCCCCTGAATCCGGGCTTTTGTATCTTCACCGCGAATCAGGATTCCTGCGCGATGAGTACCCGTTAGTTCATTCCGGGAGATCGTGCCGGTTGCCCCGTTGTCGAATTTTATCGGGACAAACTGGCCGGTTACATCCGTCCGGATGGTGGAATTCGTCACGGTAACATCCGCACCGTCATTCCGAATCCCCGTGCCACTATCATTCAAACCGGATTCCTGAATTACCGTTAAATTACGGACAAATGCATTTGAAGGAGCCTGATCATCAAAATAGACAGCGATATCACAATTATGATCTGCAAAGTCGATACTGCCACCCCTGATAGACTGATTTACATAAAGAGCTGTCAGGCCGGTATCCCCTGCATCCTCACAGGCTCCGGTCTCTGAAGTTGCCAAAACACCTTGTCCATTCCCCTGTCCTTTACCTTCAGCCAGTACAGGTTCATCGCTACTTCCACTAAATCCACTCAACTCAGCATCTGTTACAGAGTCACACCCTGATGTTAAAAGTCCCAAGACAGCAATCAATCCGATTGTATAGGTTAATTTCCTCATAGTCATACCCTCTTCTTTTCTCTTTTAATATTAAAAAACAGGTTTTTCTCTATTTTCAGGTCGCAATTTAATTCAAACCGACCCTTAACAGTATGATTAATTTTCACCAAAAAATCAATTGGTCTGGGTTTGAGGCTTGTAAATCATATCTTTTTCGAACTGCTTTTTTGATCAAATTCTCTCCCATTTATATCCTGCCATAACTCTTAAACCGGGCAAGATGCATGTTTTCGGATAAATCGGGTTTCTTTATTATAATACCTGCGGAAGGTTTTGAAATACCAGGATTAGGACAAGATTAGGTCAATAGGATTTTGAAATCTAGATGCGAATGAAGTGATTCCAACGAAGTGTTTTATAGCGATATCTTGCCGCTATGGAAATAACCTGCTTGAAAATAAAAAAACAAAAAACGAATCTGTCTGACATGAACGATCTATCGCCCTGCTCCCTGTGGCACATTCAATCTTCCCTGTTGATTTTCTGTCTGCTTCTCGCCGGACTGAGCGCCTGCCAGAATGATCGCAATCAAAATGAAACCGAGGCCGATGCTGAAGATCATCAAATCATGACGGTTGCCGGGCCGATCTCCTCTTCGGAGATGGGAACTACCCTGATTCACGAACACGTGCTGGTAGACTGGATCGGGGCAGACAGTACCGGGAGCCACCGCTGGAACCGTGACGAAGTGGTTGAACGTGTTTTGCCCTTCATGCAGGAAGCCGCCGATCAGGGTGTCCAAACAATGCTGGAATGCACACCGGCCTACCTGGGACGCGACCCGGTGATCCTGCAAGAACTTTCGCGTCGGACGGGGGTCCAAATCCTGACCAACACCGGGTATTACGGAGCCGTGGATAATAATTTTATGCCCGCTCATGCGTGGGAGGAAAGTGCCGAGGAGCTTGCCGCCCGCTGGATCGATGAATTTGAAAACGGCATCGGTGACCGTGGTATCCGGCCCGGTTTTATGAAGATTTCAGTACGGGGAGAAGGGCCGTTATCCGAGCTGCATCAAAAAATTGTCCGGGCGGCAGCACTCGCACACCTGGAAACGGGTCTGACGATCGTGTCGCATACCACGGGCGATGAACCGGCCCTGGCTCAACTGGAGATATTGGCAGAAGCCGGCGTCTCCCCCGCTGCCTGGGTCTGGACACATTCACAGGCGGGAAGTCTTGAAACCCAAATCCAAATCGGCAATCAGGGAGCCTGGATTTCGATCGACAATTTTAACTACGACCCGGACAGGGTGTCCGGCGAACGTGGGAATCTCGAATGGTTCGTCCAACGCCTGTCCGATCTGGATGAAGCCGGGCTGCTCGACAAAGTTCTGATCTCCCATGATGCCGGGTACTACAACCCGGACGAAGCCGGTGGCGGAGATTTTCGCGGATATACCGATATCTTTGAGCATCTCCTGCCGGCTCTGAAGGAAAACGGATTTACCGAAGATCAAATCGACCAACTGTTGATCCAAAACCCACAACAGGCCTATGGCATTCGGGTTAGAGCGATGGAGCCATCCGCGGCCAGTTGATGAGTAACTGAAATTGTGAAACCACCCGGGGTACAGTTAATCAGCAGCGAAACAATAGAAAAGCCCGTTTCCGCCGGTGCCTTGCAAATCTGACTGGCTGCATCCCCTGGAGCCGTGTGCTGAATTCCAGGATGTAGGATTATCGCCTCCGCCCTCGCGATCATGGTGCCCGACCTGTGCGCTGCCTTCGCCGCTGCTTGTCCAATTACTGCATGTCTTGTCGTTATCGCCCGAAAAGGCAGTCCCGTCAAGTTGCGAACCCGTCAGAATATCATGCATATTCGGGTCATCCCCCCGGCCGTTGACGATCTCTCCTTTTTCATTCAGGGAGGTCTCCTTACCAAGATTGTTATCCTCACTATGCAGGTCTTCTACATCCTCAGCGACAAGAACTCCATTTGCATTGTACCAGGGGCCCTGGCCAATACGGTCCCGCGCATTCACGGCTGGGTCAGAGCCGGTACCACTGGTACTGAGGTAGGCACGCCACGTACGATCACCGGCCCCTTCGGCTTCGGCAAGTACCTGGCAGTGCCGATCCGCACCCTCCAGGCCGCCCAGATCCGCCCCGTTACCCGGGCCGGCGCTTGTTATGAAAAAACTCATGCCGGTGTCGGCCGATTCATCCTCTGACGACCTGCATTGCATGATCACCATCAAGAGAATAACGGATACAGATACAGTTAACATTTTATTCAGTTTCATGTCTTGTATTCCTCCTTATTTTCCTATTGAAAAGGGTTCTTAACAGGATCCTGCAAATGATTGAAGCAGGAGATAAAGAAACCCAAGTTTGATTCCCCATTGAGGCTATTTACGCACCTGATAACCAGCTTCAGGTATCCTGTGTCCCGATCCCGACGCCGATCGGGACAGAACAATCTTTTGAAGATTTCCTGATCAATTTAACACTTTAAGGCGGAAGTGCAAGGGAAAGCGACAGGTGTCATAACAATCTCCTGGATTTTTGATTTTTTCTCATAAAAGTGAACCGTTAATTACCGAAATTTGTACCCCTCTGTCAAATCCTGAAGGGAAATCGGATTTTAAAACACCG